>CAZELC010000223.1:0-5350 GCA_964512865.1 uncultured Bacteroidales bacterium | reverse complement strand
AAATGGTTACCTTTTTAAAACATGATTTATTAACCTTGAAAATTTATTAATTCAATTATTAACCAAAAACAAAAAAAGTATGAAAAAGTTAGTATTATTAACATTAGTATTGTTTGTATGTTCATTAGGACTTACAGCTCAGGCTCAGAAACCAGTAAAAGAAATTAAAGAAAAAGCTAAAATTGTTGAAAAATCAAGAGGTACTGATGAAAACATCATTACAGCAAAACCAACTACAGATGTTAAAGTAGCTCAGAAAGAAAAAGAAAGAGGTGAACTTTGTACACTTTATATCAACAATTACACTGGTTATTCAATTGACATTTATATTAACGGAAACTGGGAAGGGACAATTGCTGCTTACTCAACTGCATACACTTATGCTTATCCCGGAACAACAAAAGCTTATGGAAAATCAATAGGCGGAACTATGAGCTGGGGCCCGACCAATTTTGATTGTCAATCAACATATAAATGGAACCTCTGGGAATAAAAGTTCTTTAAATAATAAAAAAGCATAATCTAAAAAGGTTATGCTTTTTTTGTAACCATAATTAAAATATTTTGAGATGAAAAAGTTTGCTATTACAATAATCATTACAACATTAGTATTTTTTGCCGGTTTTTCGTTTTCACAAACAAAACGGGCATTATTAATTGGCATTGATGTTTACAATCCTGTTGATGAACAAATTGCCAGCAATCGTGGCGGTTGGTCAAATCTTGATGGCTGTGTTAACGATGCAAAAGCAATAAACGATATAATCACAAGCAGGTTCGGCTTCGAAAATAAAAATATTAAGACTTTGTTTAATCAGGAAGCTAAACGCGACGCGATTATTAAAGAATTGGAAAATTTAATTAACGACGCACAGAAAGGCGATGTTATTTTTATATATTATGCCGGACACGGCTCTCAGGTTTACAACTCGCTTTCATCAGAAATTGACAAACAGGATGAAAGTATTGTGCCTGCAAATATGATTGATATAAGAGACAAAGAAATGGCTGTTTTATACAATAAATTATTGGATAAGGGTGTGATACTCACACTCATTTTCGATAGTTGCCACAGTGGCTCGGTTGCCAGAGGAAATAGTTTGCCGTCTGCATTTAAGTCGCGGCATATTGATGGCAGTGGTATTGATGCTAAAGATGCTTCTAAACCTCAAAGCCCTGAAGACAGAGGCGCTTTGGTTCTTTCAGCAGCGCAACCTGAGCAACTTGCTAAAGAAGCAATAGATGACAATGGGAATCCTCATGGTGCATTTACCGTTGCATTGATTAAAGCACTTGATGCATCACCTGTAGGGGAATCGGCAGACATGTTTTTCCTTAGAATAAAAGCGATAATGCAAGCAAATGGAAGCAGCCAGGAACCTGTGCTCGGAGCAAACGAAACGAGAAAAAAGCAAGGGCTTTTTGGAGATGATGTTAAAGGTCATAAAGGAAAAACAATTGTTGCTGTATTAAAAGTTACCGGAAATGAAATTGAACTTCAGGGTGGTTTTGCTATCGGTTTAAATAAAGGATGTGAGCTTAATAAAATATCGGCTCCTGAAGAATCAATAGTAATAACCGATGTTTCAGGTCTATCCAAATCTAAAGGTAAAATCATCAAAGGTGATATAAACAAGATAAAAAGCGGTGATGTTTTTGAAATCACAAAATGGTCTAATGCCGATATACCTAATCTCAGAGTATGGTTTCCTTCATATAACTCAGGTTATAATGAAATATTAAAAATCGCCGGAGATCTACAAAATCTATCAGAAAATAAAAATATAAAATGGGTAACTGACCCGACAGAGGAATCACCTGATTATGTATTGCAATATTATAACGGTGGATGGAAACTCTCAATGCCTGCAGGCAAAATCAAGGACCTTGGAGCAACAGTTAACGCCGACTTGATTTTAAAAAATATTGAGAAAAGCAAAAAGCTTTTTGTACAACTCCCACCATCAAAAGAGTTAATTCAATCATTAAAAATCGGTAAAAATTCCGACAACAATGCAATTGAAATCACAAATGACCCTTTAAAAGCAAATTATATACTTGTCGGAAGAATTGAAAACGGTAAAATTCAGTATTCATTTATAAGGCCAAATATCAGCATTAACGACAGTTCATCGCAATCTACATTGCCATTAAGAACTGATTGGGTAAGCGCCAATAACGAAAATGAAATCAAAGAAGCAGGAAATACACTTACAGATTTTTCTATCAGGCTGGGAAAAATAAATGCATGGTTAACATTAAATACTCCTCCTGATGACGGAACTTTTCCATTTTATCTGGCATTAAAAAATATAAATACTGGAAAATATGTTTATTCAGGAATTGCGAAAGAAAATGAAAACTTTTCACTTGCTTTAACAACTGATAAAAACAAGCTTAAAAGATGGAATGGTAAAAGCCGTTATATTTATGTCTTTGCAATCGATAACACAGGAAAAACAGTTCAGATTTTTCCACCGGAAAACACCGGAAACGAAGGTAATAAACTACCTACAAAACTTTATGATTACGAAGAAGAAATTCCCCTTGGACAGGTTTCATTTACTATTACTCCACCATTTGGAATTGACAGTTATTTTATGATTTCATCTGAAGAACCAATAAATAATTTTCAGGCCTTTAACAGTGAAGGAGTTGTCAGAACTGCTGCCAGAGGTGGAAATGGTCTCGACAACCTTATTAATAATGTTGGGATGGGTTCTAGAGGAGTAGCAAATAACACCGTACCGGTTACCTGGTCGCTGCAAAGATTATCAATTAGAAGTACACCAAAATAATATTAATTTTATAAAACCAGAATTATGAAAAGATTATTTATTACAGCAGCTTTTATCTGTGCATGCGTGAGCATGCTGTTTTCTCAAACACAACCACAGACATCTCTTGCTGACATACTCGAAAACGCAATGTCATCTGTGGTTACAGTTTCAGTTGAAAAAACCGACAACACAAAACAACTGCTTGGTTTTAGAGGTCAGGACTCTGATATTGCTTATGAAAAAGCACTTGATCTCAGTAAATCAAAAAGTTCAGGTTCAGGATTCGTTATTATTAAAAACAACAAAAAGTATATTATCACTAATGCGCATGTTATCGAACAAGCATCTGAGCTTAAAGGAAGCGTTTATGTATATTCAATAAACAGAACTAAATATGAAGTGAAAATTATTGGCGGTGATTCATTTTATGATATTGCTGTTCTTGAAATAGTTGGTGCAACAGGTCCTGAAATTAAGCCTATCTCTTTTTCGTCAAAAGACTCACGAGTTGGTGAAAAAGTATTTGCAATTGGAAATCCTCTTGGTGAATATCCTTATACTGTGTCAGATGGAATTATAAGTGCCAAAAACAGAGTCAGAAATGGTTTAACAGGAAAGTTCGGTTTTTTACAAAGCACAGCTACTGTAATTTGGGGAAATAGTGGCGGACCGCTTGTAAACGAAAAAGGACAGGTTGTTGGAATTAACTCCCAAATTGCTTTTGCAAATGCAGGAAACCAGCAAATTTGGCAACCTCAGATTAATTTCGCGCTTGAAGGACTTTTAAGTAACAGATTAATTGACAATATTATTAATAACAACGGCAGAGTTAAAAGATGCTATTTAGGAATACAACTCTCTCAATCTTATGAATACAGCGCTTATTACAAGCTGATGGGAGGAGACGGATGGTTGCTCGTTGATAGTATTCCCGTTATCACCGGAGCAATTTCAGGCTCACCTGCAGAAAAATTTCTTAAAGATAAAATCGGCTATCAGGTTGTCAAAATCGGAAATACAGAAGTTCGTAATTTACAGGAAGCTCTTGGAGAATTTGAATTGCTCACTCCAGGAAGCATTGCAAAACTTACCATAAAAAAAGGCAACTATACAGAAGTTGTAAATATTACGACCGAAGAGCTGAATCCATCAAAAAATCAGGCTATTGCCTACGATGGCTTTGGAGTTGATAAATCGATGAAAATTAGCTCTATTGATGGATACACCTATATCACGTTCGGAGCAGAAGACTATGCAGGTATAAGAGAAGAAAATAAAAAACCAGGTGGTGGCCTCAACAATAACGGAAAACTGCGTGGAGAAGATATTAACTCAGGAAAATGGAGGATTGTTGCTGCTGGTTATGACAGTGATAATTTCAAGTCAATGTGGAAGATAAAAGATCTTTCCGATCTTGGTGTTGCATTAAGACTTACAGCAAGTGTAGGTGTAATAGATTTATATCTTGTAAAAGCAGGTGGAAATGCCAATGACGATGTTCAGGTAAAAAGGATAGGTTTTTCTGGTAATGATCAGAATAAAAGCAGAGCAATAATTTGGTATTAAACTATATCGAATTCAATTTGCTTTTGCAATATTTTTTATGTAATTTCAGGTATTGTTAAATATTGTTTATTGTAATTAAAAATTCCAATTATTATGGCTAAGCGAATTCTGGTTTTTATTTTCACCCTTACTATCATTTCCAATGGTTTTTCCCAAGCAAAAGGAATTGGTAACGTGCAGAATAACGGTACTGCAAGCTCCGGAGTTATACGAGCTCTAATAATTGGAATTTCTGATTATAAGAATATTCAGAAACTTACTTATGCGCATTCTGACGCTCTTAGCTTTTACCGATATCTTATATCACCGGCAGGAGGGAATGTCGATTCTAATAATATTATTTTGCTTCTTAACAAAAAAGCAACTGCCGCTCAGATTTATGCTTCACTTGATGCATTGATTGATATTTCTAAAGAAGGAGATCAGATTATTTTTTATTTTTCCGGACATGGTGATCTAGAGACAAAAACAATTAGACAAAATGGATTTTTATTAGGCTATGATGCGCCACAGGCAGCATATATGTCAGGAGGAACAATAGGAATTAATTATCTTCAGGATTATATGCTTACCCTCGCACAAAAAAATAAAGCAAAAGTTCTTATAATAACTGATGCCTGTCGTTCAGGAAAACTTGCAGGAGGTATGGACGGAGTTAAACTGACCGCATCTGCTCTTCAGGAACAATGGCAATCTGTTACAAAAATACTTTCTTCACAGGCCGGTGAGCTCTCTTACGAAGATAAAAAGTGGGGAAACGGCGGTGGTGGTGTTTTCACATATTATTTACTTCTCGGGCTTGAAGGACTTGCAGATGTCAATAAAGATAATAAAGTTAATGTTAGTGAGCTCTTCATCTATCTTTCACAAAATATACCCAGAGAGACTAAATTCATTCAAAACCCATATATTGCAGGCGACATGACTTCTGTTCTGTCAAAGGTAGACAGTACTACACTTGCAAACATTATAAATCAGACAATGCCAAACGGTGGTGGTGGGAA
>CAZELC010000222.1:0-5366 GCA_964512865.1 uncultured Bacteroidales bacterium | reverse complement strand
ATTCCTATCAATCCAATTTTTGATGGGACAAATGAAGGGACAGAAACCGTAATAATTAATTATACAAGTGGATGTGTTCCCCAGACTGATACTATCTATATAATGGATAATTCATTACTACAGGTAAATTTAAATAATGATACAACAATTTGTCGGGGAGCAACCATACCTCTTTCTGCAACAGTTTCCGGGGGAATTACTCCGTATTCATATACTTGGAATACAAATCCAACTACGAGTTCAATAAATGTATCACCAACAAGTACAACAACATATTCTGTTACCATTACTGATTTTTGTTCACAAACAGCTTCTGCCAATGTTACTGTTACCGTAAACCATGTTTCCTTGTCCACAACTACAATAGATGAGAATTGTAATAAAGTAAATGGAAGCGCTACTGTAAGCATAACAGGTTCGTCGTGTTCAACAAATTATACATATTTATGGAACACATTACCTGTGCAAACTACATCAACAGCGTCGAATATATCAGCTGGGACATATACTGTTACGGTATCATGCGGCTCATGCACTTCATCGGCATCGGTTGTAATAAATAATATTCCCGGTCCGAATATTAGTGTTGATTCAGTTACTTTAGCTAATTGTCAGGCGTCTGATGGTGATGCAACAACGATTGTTACAGGCGGATCGTCACCGTATTCTTATATATGGAATACAAACCCTGTACAGACCACCCCTGATTTAATAAATGTGATCGCGGGAAGTTATACAGTAACCGTTACCGATGCTAATGGTTGTACTGCAACAACAAGTGTTATAATTGGTCAGCTTAATGGTCCGCAAATAACAGCTTCATTAGTTAATGATGCAAACTGTATTGCATCGGATGGTAATGCAACAACAACTGTAAGCGAAGGCAGCGAACCATATTCCTATTCATGGAATTCAACACCAGTTCAAACAACATCAGATTTAATAAATGTTCCTACCGGAAATTATACCGTAACGGTTACCGATTCTACAGGATGCGTTGCAACAGCAAATGTAACTATTGGTCAAATAAACAACTTGTCCGTTACTGCTACTTTAGTTAACGATGCAAACTGTACAGCGTCCAATGGTGCTGCAACAACAACTGTTAGCGGAGGAACTGCCACTTATTCCTATTCATGGAATTCAACACCAGTTCAAACAACCACTAATTTACAAAATGTTCCTACCGGAAATTATTCGGTAACAGTAACGGATATAAATGGATGTACCGCTTCAGCAAGTGTAACAATAGGTCAAATCAATGACCTGAGTGTTTCTGCTTCCTTAGTGAATAATGCAACCTGTAACGCTTCTGATGGCTCGGCAACGACAACTATTACCGGAGGAAACGCACCATATTCATATTCATGGAATTCTTCGCCTATTCAGACAACGGCTGATTTACAAAATGTTCCTACCGGAAATTATTCGGTAACGGTAACAGATATAAATGGATGTACCGCTATTTCAACGGTAACAATAGGTCAGGTTAATAATTTATCCGTTTCAGCATCGGTAAACGATGCTAGCTGTGGAACATCAGATGGTATGGCAATTACAACTGTTTCAAATGGTACAGCACCTTATTCGTATTCGTGGAACTCTTCACCTGTACAAACAACAGATAGTTTGCAAAATGTAGCATCAGGAAATTATTCAGTAATAGTATCTGATGCAAACGGATGTACTGCATCTACCAGTGTAACCATAGGAGAACTTAGCGGACCAGAAGTTATTGTAACATCGCAAAATGATTTGTGCAGACAAGGAAACGGAACAGCTACAGCATTTGCAACAGGCGGAAATGGGGCATATTCTTATTCATGGAGTACCAACCCGCAGCAAACTACTGAAACAGCAACAAATCTTGCTGCCGGTGTATATACAGTCATTGTTTTTTCAGGAATGTGTTCCGATACAGCAACAGTAACGGTAAACAGCACACTCGGACCGGAAGCAAATTTAAATATCAATCCACATATTACAACCATTATCGATAACCCTGTATCATTTTATGGAAGTGCTGTTGGTGATATAATGAATTGGGAATGGATTTTTGGTGATGGGAATTTTGATGTAGGACAGAATGTACAATATCAATATAGCGATACCGGAACATATGAAGTAATGCTTGTTGTGGTTGATGTAAACGGATGTACCGATACGGTTACCGATATTGTTCATGTAAATGATTATTATGCCATTTATATTCCTAATGCATTTACTCCTAATGGCGATGGGAAGAACGATTATTTTTTACCCCAGGGAACATATGTTGATACTACAGATTATCATATGCTGATATTTAACCGCTGGGGAAATATTGTATTTGAAACTGAAAAATGGGGAGAAGGCTGGAATGGAACAGAAAACAATAATGGTTCAACATCGGATATTATTCAAGGTGTTTATGTATACAAAATTAATGCTGTTGCAATTAAAGGAAGAAAACACGAATACATGGGAATGATTGTTTTAATAAAATAATCAAGTATTGAAACGTTATAGATATATGCTGCGTATAAATACATAAAATCATTTACGAATACATATAAATGCTGAATAAAAAAAGAAATGTACTGATCATTGAGCATGAAGCAATTATCGCTTTAGATATCAAAGAGCGCTTATCTACCCAGGGGCATAACGTAATTGGAATAGCTTCATCGCTGCAGGAAGCAATATCAAAAAGAAAAAATTATAATAACGCCGATTTAATACTTATCGACACAAGCCTTTCCGATTTTTTTGTTGAATTAAATAATGCCGAAAAAATTTATAATCTCATACGTACTCCGTTGATTTTAATGGTTTCAAATACTAAAGAGAAGATAAAAGAAAAATGTTGCAAATACAAATTTGTTCAGATAATTGAGAAACCCTTCCACGATGAAGAATTTATGGATGCTGTAGGGAATATATTGTCCTGTAACTAAATTTATTCTTCTTTTAAAATTTAATTAATTTTTCTGGTAACTTTATTTTTATTTATTTTTGAGTAATTCGTTTTCTCATTCTTAAATAATTATAAACCAAAAACAATTATTATGAAAAAGATTATTCTTATTGCAATGGCTTTAATGGCCATACATAATTTTAGTTATTCGCAAACAAGCGATAAAAAAAATAATATGTTTATTGAATTATGGGTAAGTTATACTTCGCAGGTAGTTTCGGGCAGAACAGCAATTAAACCGACTATGATAGTTGATTTAGGAGTAGATAAAACGGTGAACACTACTGAATTTACAATAGGCCCAAGCGTAAACGGAGACAAAGAAAACTTTGGAATAAAAGAAACAAACGGAACACCCAAAACATTTACCAATGAAGTAGATATGATAAGATATTTTTATAGCTATGGTTGGGAAATCATGAGTACTGAAAACATTACGGTTTCTTCAGTAAATTATGTAAGATATATTTTTACAAAAGCTTCTACAACGACAACAAAACCATAAGGAAAAATAAATGAAATTACGAAGGGCGAATGTGAGTTTCTCACATTCGCCCTTCGTAATTATTCTAATGATATTTTCAATGCATCTAATTATTTATTTTTAAAAATTTAATTTCTACCCTTCTATTTTTCGTTCTACCTTCATTCGATTCATTTGATGCAATTGGGTTAATACTTCCGAACCCTTTATATGAAACCCTTGATTTATCAATGCCTTTCAAAATCAAATAATTTGAAACAGCTTTTGCTCTATTCTCAGATAAAAGCTGGTTATATGCTTCTGCCCCTATATTATCAGTATATCCCGAAATTTCTATATGTAATTTTAAGTTTTTCTTCAAGTATAGTACAAGACTATCAAGTTCTTCATAAGATTTTGGAAGGAGAACTGCTTTCCCTGTTTCGAATAATATATTGTTTAAAATTATTTGTTTTCCAACTTCGAATTTTATTTTTTTCTCTGGTGGTAGATTACATTTACAACTATTATTATTGTTGCAGTTACAATCAAAGTTATTATTTTTAATTTCCGAAACGCAAACATCATCAATAAAATAATATGCAATTAAGTCGTCATCTTTCACTTTTTTTTTGGAATTTACTAATTCCTTTTGAGTTTGTTTATCAGAATTAAAATTGCCAATAATGATGTATATTTCCCCGCCTTTTGCCATATATTCACCCGAGATTTCCATCCAGTTTAAAGTATCATCATAAATTTTATTAAAGTCGCTTGTTATTTGTGGTTTGCAAAATGATAACTCCTCATAATCTTTAACAGAACCTGGGTCACGCAATATTTTTATTTTCTTTTTTGATAAATATGCTCCGATACTGTTTATTGCATAATTGGATTTATTAGCTAGAGAAACATAAAATGCAACATGATATTTAAAACCAGCTTTCAATGTATCGCATAGTTTTACCTGAATAAAATCACTTCTATACTCGGGATACAATTGTAGTCCTACATAGCTACTTCCTGTATGCGGATATTGGAACCCTAAGTAGTTTTGAGGCATCCCTTTCCAATTAGCTAAACCGCAAGAATTATAATGTTCTGCATAACTGCAATATTCTCTGCTATAACTACCACTATTCCAAAATTCTGGTGCATCAAGCCAATCAGCATATTGGTCAGAACATTTTGTTTTATCTTCAAAACTTGGATTAGGAACCAAATTTTGTGAATAAATATTTAGCTTGAGAAAAAATATTAAAGTAAAAGTTGAAACAAATTTCTTTTCTTTCGATTTACAAAATAAAAAATACAACATTTAAGATATCAATTAAGTTCGGTTTATTCAAACAACCCTTCATCTCTTAATAGAAGCAGTATTGCCGACTGTGGAACAAGAAAATATTTTTCCTGTTCAAATTCAATTTCAATGGCTTGTCGTTGTAAATAAAGCGCAAGGTCGCCTTCTTTGGCTTGCAGCGGGATATATCTCACTTTATCTTTTTCTTTTTTCCATGTGTCGTCATCATCAGCATTATTAGGAATAGGATAACCCGGCCCGACTTTAATGATATATCCGCTTTGAATTTCTTCCTTTTCAATTACTGTAGGCGGAAGATATAACCCGCTTTTAGTGCGGTCGGTAAGCGTTTTTGGTTTTATTAAAACGCGGTCACCTACAACAATAAGTTTATGAATATTATCTTCCGGAAGGTTCATGATAGATTATGAGTTATTAAAAAATCAACGATTAATCAAATACACCTGAATTAATAAGCCCGTTAAGAAAATTTTTCATTTCATCGGATGCTGAAGTAGGAATTTGTTGTTGAACACTGGGCATATTTATTACACCACTAAGTGAACCTACATTATAATTTAATATTGTAGATAATGTGGTTGCCAGATCTTCGCCGGATGCTACCTGTTTATAATTATATAATCCCG
>CAZELC010000221.1:0-5398 GCA_964512865.1 uncultured Bacteroidales bacterium | reverse complement strand
CCGAAGAGGGCAGAGCCAATAACCGAAGAACTGAGTTTAAGGTGATTGAGAATTAGTTTTGCCAATAGGTTAACCGTTGCCTGTTTATAATTCTTCTTGCAGTAAACCGCCCGAAACTATACCCGTGTAATAGGCTGCCAATTATTTTGTCAAGCAAGGTTTACGCTTTGATTGAGTAATTCTATATTAAAATTAATTTTTGCATTTAAAGCTTTAAAAACTTTAATTATTGTTTCAAATCTAGCGTCAGTCAGGCTATTTTCAATTTTTGAAATTTGAGATTTTTGTACCCCAACAAGTTTTCCTAATTGTTCTTGAGTCAAGTTACGTTCTTTTCTGGCTTGTTTTATTGCTTCACCTAAAAGGTCAAGTCTTAATTCATATTCGAATGAATCACGTTTTTTTGTGCCCTTTTTACCAATGTACTTGTCGGTAATTTCGTCTAAAGAGTATGTTTTCATTTTTTCTTATTTTTTTGTTCAAAATACTGTTTCCTGAGTTTTTCTGCTTTGATTAATTCTGACTTGGGAGTCTTGTCTGTTTTTTTAATAAAACCATGAGAAGAAATTACAATAGATTCAACTTTTTCCATTTTATCCCAGAAAGCCAGTAGTCTATACTTTTTTCTATTGTATGAAGTTCTAAACTCCCAAATTTCTCCAACTAGCTTTTTAAATAATTCATTGTCATTTATCAATCTAGCTTTATGGATATTATAAATAATCTTATCTCTGGATTTTGAATCAAGTTTATCAATAAATTCTTTAGCTTCTTCTAAAAAAATGACATTGAATTTTGGTTTCACATTCTAAATTTTAATCAAAGATAAATGTTTCCTTATTAAGAAACAAATATTTTTGTCAAAATCTTCATTTTATTATTGATTCTGACTAACGTTTTTTTATATAATTGATATTGCGTTTATTACAAATTTTTACATTTTACTTTTTTCGTCCCTAAACAAGTCCCTAACGTTAGCCTTGGAAATCAGTTTTTCGAAACAGGGAGGATTCTGACTAACGTTTTTTTATATAATTGATATTGCGGTTATTACAAATTTTCATATTTTACTTTTTTCGTCCCTAAACAAGTCCCTAACGTTAGCCTTGGAAGTCAGTTTTTCGAAACAGGGAGGATTGCCCGTAACTTTCAAATTGGTTTTGAATAAATTATCAAATATCTATTTTAACCATTTGACCAAATTGACCATTTGACTTAATTGACCAAATTGACCAATTAACTTAATCAAAAATGAATCAATAATTCCAAACGTTTGTCCAAAATTAATTTATATCAGCCATCTCAGTTGAAGAGTATTTACCGTTTGCCAGATTTTCCTTAATAGCGGAAAAGGCATCAAGAGTGTAATTTACATCTTCAATTGTATGATATGAAGTCGGGATTATCCTTATGAGTATCATTCCCTTAGGTATAACCGGATAAATCACAATTGAGCAGAAAATATTAAAGTTTTCTCTCAGGTCTTTTATAAGATTTGTCGCCTCAGCTACAGTTCCGTTCAAAATTACGGGAGTAACCGGCGACTGGGTATTACCAATATTAAAACCTCTTTCTTTCAGACCATTTTGTAAAGCATTGACAATTGTCCATAGTTTTTCTCTTAAATGATGCTCTGATTTCAATAATTCAAGCCTTTTCATATTACCAAAAACCAAAGGCATTGGCATCGACTTGGCATATATCTGTGAGCGAAGATTATAGCGCAGATAATTTATTACATCTTTAGGAGCTGCAATAAAACCACCAATGCTTGCCATCGCTTTTGCAAAAGTTGCAAAATACAAATCAATTCCATCCTGCACACCAAAATGCTCTCCGGTGCCTGCACCACTTTTTCCCATTGTGCCAAAACCATGAGCGTCATCAACTAATAAACGGAAATTATACTTCTTCTTAAGTTCAACAATCTCATCAAGCTTTCCTAAATCGCCAACCATTCCATATACACCTTCTGTAATTACAAGAATACTTCCACCTGTTTGCTCAGCTAACTTTGTGGCTCTCTGTAAGTTAATTTCACATTTTTCAATATTATTATGAGGATAAACAAATCGTTTTCCGATATGCAGCCTTAGTCCGTCCATAATACAAGCATGAGCTTCCGAATCATAAACAATAACATCATTTCTGTCAACTAAAGCATCAATTATCGAAACCATACCCTGATAACCGAAATTCAGAAGAAAGGCAGCTTCTTTTTTTACAAATTTAGCAAGCTCAGATTCCAACTGCTCATGGTATTTTGTCTGACCCGACATCATTCTGGCACCCATCGGATATGCAAGTCCCCACTGTGCTGCAGCTTCAGCATCAGCTTTTCTTACTTCAGGATGGTTACCTAAACCGATATAATTATTTAAACTCCATACAAGTCTTTCCTTGCCTCTGAAAATCATTTTGTTTGAAATCTCACCTTCCAGTTTTGGGAAAAAGAAATAACCTTCACCCATATTATGGTACTGACCTAATGGTCCATAATTTTTGAGTATTTTTTCGAATAAATCCACTTTAGTAAATTTTAAAATTTAATGCAAAACTATATATTTTTTATTTAACGGATGGCCAAAATATCGGATAAATTATCTTCAAAAGAAACAGAGATAAAAAAGATAATTTGAAGTTTCTTTAATGAATTATTCAAAATTTCTTTATGTTTGCCAATGGTTTAACAAATTTCATGTTTTTCTGAAATTATATGGGCATAACTGTTTTATATTCAGCATGGTTGATATTAGTGTGCATTGCCACAGGTTTAATTTATGCCGGCGGTTTATATTATAGGGAGAGAAAATCAGAAATACCTAAGAAAATTAAATGGATACTCGCTGCTATTAGATTTACTGCTGTTACTATTCTGGCTGTTTTACTTTTATCATTGTCGGTTAAACTAATTTCAAGGCAGCTCGAGAAACCAATTGTAATTTTTGCTCAGGATAACTCGCAATCAATTATAATCAACAAGGATTCAGTTTATTATAAAACCAAATATCCTGCTGAAATTGAAAAATTTCTTAAAGAACTTGCGCAGGATTATGATCTTAAGGTATATTCCTTTGGCGATCGCATGAGCGAAAATGACTCATTCGGCTTTACAGATAAAATTACTGATATTTCATCATTTTTTGATGAAATTGATGTCAGACATTCTAATAGAAATGTTGGCGCTGTTATTTTAGCCAGTGATGGCATCTATAACCGTGGAACCAGTCCGTTATATTCTTCCGAAAAGTTGAAATTTCCGGTATATACTGTTGCACTTGGCGACACAATTATCCAGAAAGATATTATTATCACCAAAGTAAACTATAATAAGGTTTGTTATCTTGGAAATGATTTTCCGGTTGAAGTAATAATATCGGCAAACAAATGTGCAAATCAAAAGGTTACCGTTTCTTTGGAAAAAGGGAATGAATCACTCTTTTCTAAAACTATTGATATCCCAAATGATAAATATTCGGAAACTGTAAGCTTTCAACTTGAAGCGAAGCTGACGGGAGTGCAACATTACAGGGTAAAACTTAGCTCTGTCGATAGTGAAATAAGCTACAGAAATAATGTTCAGGATATTTTTATTGAAGTTCTGAGCGGAAAACAGAAAATACTTTTACTTTCTTCTGCTCCTCATCCGGATATATCCGCTATCAAACAGGCTATCGAAAGCAACAGAAATTATGAAGTGGATTATTTTCTAAAATCTGACTTCAAAAAGCCTTTAAATCAGTATAATCTAGTAATTCTTCATCAACTTCCTGGAAAAAATGAACCTGCAACTGAGCTGATCGAAGATATTCGTACATCAAAACTGCCGGTGCTTTATATTATTGGCATTCAGTCTGATATTAATTATTTTAATCGACAGAAAACAGGTGTTAATATTGTGCGCAGTGGAGAAAAATTTGAAGATGCACTTCCGGCTGTAAATACCGATTTTGCACTATTTACCATAAATGATGAACTTAAAAAAGCAATTAACTCTTTTCCACCACTTTCAGTTGCTTATGGTGATTATAAAATTTCAAATTCAACCGACATACTATTTTATCAGAAGATTGGCAGCGTTTTTACGCAGAAACCTCTCATAGCTTTCAACAATAGTTTAGATGAGAAAAGCGGAATCGTCTTGGGTGAAGGTATGTGGAGGTGGAAGTTAAATAATTATCTTCAAAAAGGTAATACTCTTATTTTTAATGAGTTGATTAATAAAATTATTCAATATCTTTCTGTAAAAGTCGACAAGGATTTCTTTCGTGTTAAACATAAAAACAGTTTTTATGAAAATGAAACTGTCGAATTTGATGCTGAGCTTTATAATGAAAGCTATGAACTGGTCAATTCTCCTGAGGTAAAGCTTACGATTACCAATTCAGAAAAAAAATCTTATCAGTTTGTTTTTTCTAAAAGTTCTAAAGCATATCATTTAGATGCGGGAAACTTTCCTGTTGGTGAGTACAGTTTTTTAGCACAGGTGAAACTTGGAAATAAAATGATGCAAAAAACCGGCTTATTTTCGGTTTATCCTCTTAATCTTGAGTCAGTTAATCTCGTTGCTGACCATCAACTCCTTAACCTTATAGCAAGAAGTCATGATTCAAAAATGTTCTATCCGGCTAATCTTGATAAATTAATTTCGGAATTAAAAAACAGACAGGATATTAAAACTATTTCTCATTCGGAAAAAAGATATAATGACCTTGTAAATCTGTGGGTTATAATGTTGCTTCTAATTGTACTTTTATCGACTGAGTGGTTTTTAAGGAAGTTTTTTGGAACATATTAATGCCAACCAAACATTACACTATACCAATTTTCTTACCTGAACTGGCATGTCCTTTTCGATGTGTATACTGCAATCAATTTAGTATTTCAGGAACTGTTAAACAGACGTCTCCTGAACAAATGAAAAAAATTATCATTGAGCATCTTGCAACATTTAAAAAGGAAAACCGAATAGTAGAAATTGGTTTTTTTGGAGGGAACTTCACAGGAATAGACTTAGATGTTCAGAAACATTACCTTGAAGTGGCGAAGCATTTTATTGATTCAGGTGATATTAGTTCAATAAGGCTTTCCACAAGGCCTGATTATATTGATGTTGAAAGGCTTGATTTTTTAAAAAAATATGGTGTTGAAACAATTGAGCTTGGCGTGCAGAGTCTTAGCGATGATATTTTGTTAAAATCAGGCCGGGGACATAGCTCTGCAGATGTATTTGCTGCTTCTGGTTTAATAAATTCTTATGGTTTTAAGCTTGGGCTTCAAATGATGATTGGTCTGCCGGGAGATTCACTTGATCTGTCGATAAATACCGCAAAAGGAATTATTATGTGCGGAGCAGCAGAAACCCGTATTTATCCATTATTGGTAATAAAGGGAACTG
>CAZELC010000220.1:0-5407 GCA_964512865.1 uncultured Bacteroidales bacterium | reverse complement strand
ACCATGTTTAAAAGCATTTTCAACAAATGGCATAAGCAACATAGGCGGAATAAAAACAGAAGATGTCGAACCATGAACAGCAAAACTTACAAAGTTTGGGTCCTTTACTCTCAATTTCTGTAAATCAATATAACTTTTAATATAATTAATCTCGTAATCCAAAGGGATTTTGTCAGTATTTGCCTGATAAAGCATATAACGCATAATTTCAGAAAGCTTAACTATACCGTAAGATGCTTTTTCCGGCTCCCTATCAACAAATGAATTAATATTATTAAGAGTATTAAACAGGAAATGAGGGTTAATTTGTGATCGCAATAATGCAAGTTCACTGGTAACATTCTGCTTTTCAAGATCTTTTTGTTTTTGTTTGGTCTTAAACCAGTCAATAGTAAACCTGAACATTGTGCCCCATAAAGCATATACAAAGTGATAGGAAAAAATAGAAAGGTACCACCATGCGTAAGGAATAGTATTTTTTATAACAATAAGCCTGTAAATAAGAGGATGATAAAAAGAAATAATTGCGAATGAATATACCGTCACAAATGAAATAAATGCTATGACAAATAATTTTATCTTTTTCTTTAGCAGCAGATTAGTAACAAAGAAATAGCTAATATAAAAAGCCCCAAAACAAAACAAATCAATAAAAACTTCCTGAATCAGTGAACGCCTCACTATCATCGGATCAGTAACAGTAAAAAGTGGTAATAAACCGACTAATAATGTAAGAAACCAGAAGAGAAAATGAATAAAAACAATTAAGCCGCGTTTCATCGTAAAAGTGTATAATGATACAAAAATAATAAAACATCATTTCAAAAAACAACAAAATTATATGTAAGGTGGTATTTTATATATAAATATAATGAAATCTCCAATAAAACAACAAGTCATCAATAATTGAAATAAAATTCAACACTGCAGAAAATCCGTGATAGAATTATTACACCGAGTAATTAGACCAAAAATGCTCCTCAATTAATTTCTGTAAACTCAATTTTTACTTTAATAGTTTTCTATATAAAAAAAAACATGCGCAAATTAAGACCGGTGTTTTTCTGCAATGAAACTAAATTTGACTAGTGCTTACCCAACAATTCCAA
This sequence comes from uncultured Bacteroidales bacterium, assembly GCA_964512865.1. Classification (GTDB taxonomy): domain Bacteria; phylum Bacteroidota; class Bacteroidia; order Bacteroidales; family CAIWKO01; genus CAZELC01. The sequence goes on along the minus strand of CAZELC010000220.1, from coordinate 4,298 downwards.
ATATTGTATTTTACTGATTTTATGTCTTTTACATATTTACAATTCAACTAAACGATATTTTTATTCAACCAAACACTTAATTAAAACTATTAATTATATCATTTATAACATATCAGCTTTAGTCTACACATTAACCTTGCGGGTAGAATTTATTTGTATGCCGCTATTTGCTTGTTTTACATTTGCTTCATCAAAAAAACAAACACAGGAGGACAAAACAATGAAATCAAAAATTTGCAAATCATCAAAATTCAGAAAGCTTATTGTATCAGCTTTTCTAGTTATCGGATTAATGGGGACAACCTTTGCCCAGTCGACCCAAAATATAGGACATTCGGGATACAGAGATACTCCCAATGCCATTAATGATAACGAAAATTCTCCAACTGGCATTTCGGGTCTGAAAGCATATTATTCAGCAGGAATGATAAATATCAGTTTTGAAAAGCCGGCTTCGGAAATTGTCAAAATTGAAATTTATGATTTGACAGGTAGATTAATAATAAACGATATTGCGCCTTGTACAGAATTAAAAACTGCCAGAACATATAGTGTCAGTTCATTAAGCAATGGTTTGTACATAGTTCGGGTTTCATCATCAACACAGGTATTCTCCCGTAAGTTCTTTGTATAATATATTTGTATCCAGCCCCGGTAAGAATTTGTTTTGGTTAGTATTCAATTTTCTCAAATTACCGGGGTTTTTTATTTTCCCTAATATGAAAGCGAAGCTTATCTTAACAGTCATATTTATTTCATTTTTCTTTGGTTCTTATTCACAGCAAGCACCGGAAAAAGGCAAATATATTGTTTCCGGAAGCGTGTTTGATTTTTCTACAAAGCAGCCCATGGAATATGCCAATATTGTTCTTTTTAAAAAAGCTGACTCAACAATGCTTACAGGCGCAATAACCAATGAAAAAGGAGTTTTTAACTTAACAGGTATACCTGCGGGCAATTATTATTTGGTTGCAAACTTCATTGGTTACGATAAAACTATTAAAAGAGACATCATATTATCTGAGAAAAACAGCCAGGTAAAGGTTGATTCAGTATTACTCAAACCACTTTCATATAATGTTAAGGAAGTAAATATTATTTCTGAAAAATCTCAGGTTGAATATAAAATTGACAAAAAAGTTATTAATGTCAGTCAGCAAATTAATGCTACAGGCGGCACAGCACTTGATGTTTTACAAAACACCCCTTCAATAAAAGTTGATATTGATGGAAATGTTACACTTAGAGGCAGCAGTAATTTTACAGTATTAATCGATGGAAGACCTAGTCCTTTTCAAGGTGCTGACGCATTAAAGCAAATACCGGCAAACACTATTGAAAATATAGAAATAGTAACTAACCCATCAGCAAAATACGAATCAGAAGGCACATCAGGAATTATTAATATTATTACAAAAAAGCAAAAGTCAACAGGTTTTTCTGGAGTAGTAAATGCTTCAGTTGGTACGGGCAATAAATATAATGGTGATTTTACTCTAAATTATAAACATAAAAAAATCAGTCTGATATTAGGCGCAGATGCAAGGTATAATGATTTTTTTCAAAACGTTAATATAAAAAGAAATTCCGAAATTGCAGATACAAATTATTACCTTGAGAACAATTCAGACAGAGTTTACAATAGAAGTAATTACACCGGCAGAGCAGGTTTTGATTATTATATCAATGATAAAAACACACTGAATTTTATGGCAAACATCGGTTCTTCAGGATTTGACAGAAGATTCGAATCAAAGAACAGTCTTTGTAAAAACCCAATTGCGAATGATGCCTTCAGCGTTACAAAAGATCACTTCGATTTAAATGCAATCTATTATATTGGAAATATCAGCTATACACATAAATTCAATAAAGAAGGAAGTCAGATTACCAATGAAATAAATTATCAATATATTGATGGTGTTGCAGGGAGCAGCACTGAGCAATACTATACTAATAGTGATTTTGAAATTTCTGATAACAGCCCGGCGAAAATGATATCGGATAATAAAAATCAAAAAACCGAACTACGTTACAAGCTTGATTTTACGTATAAATTTTCAGATAAAGTTACTATTGATGCAGGTGCTCAGATTAACTTATTTGATAAAAAGATCAATGTGATTTACTCTAACTATAATTACCCATCAGAATCATGGTTAGTAAATGATTTATTTACAAATGCCATTGATTTCAAACAAAATATTTATGCCGGATATGCAACAATTTCAGGAAATATATTTACAATTGATTATCAGTTTGGACTTAGAACGGAATATACTGACAGGGATTTTTATCAGATTACAATGAATAAAAACTATCCTTATGACAAACTTGATTTCTTCCCGACTGCAGCAATAAGTAAGAGTTTTAAGAACGAGAATCAGCTTCAGTTGAGTTATAGCAGAAGGATAAACCGACCTTGGGAATTCTGGTTAAATCCATTTCCTGATTATTCAGATGCATATTATTTAAGTTTTGGAAACCCTAACCTTGAACCAGAATATACAGATTCATACGAGTTGAATTATATTAAGAGTTTCAAAAAATGGTCATTTAGTGTAGATAATTATTACAAACAAAACAATAATGCCATTGACAGAGTATTATTCATGGATAGCAACAGTAATCTAATGTTTCAGACACCTGTCAATATGAACAGAGAGATTTCATCAGGTTCAGAAATTTCTGCGAATCTCGAGTTTTTAAAATGGCTTAAAATAAATCCATCAGCCAACTTTTACTATTATAGAATTGATGGAAGTATTAACGGAATTAATACGGATTACAGTAATTTTACTTGGTCGGCTCAGCTTAGTGCAACATTCATTATAGGCAAAAACTCAAGAGTGCAGCTCAACGGCGTTTACAATGCTAAAAATATCACCACACAAGGCAGTATAGAACCTGTTGTTTTGCTCGGTGCTACTTACAGACAAGATTTCTTCAATAAAAAACTTACTGCAACGCTTAATGTCCAAGACATTTTAAGTACGGGAAAATATCAAGTAAATAGTTATGGTCCAAACTTCGAAGCAATAATTAAAGCAAATCCGGAAGCGCCTGTCGTTTCAATCAATTTAAGCTATAAAATAAACAATTTTAAGAGGACTGCCAGACAGCAGGAGAACATTGATATTAATATAGGAGGAGGAATTTAGTTATCATATTCAGGGAAATGATTAAAAGCATTTAAGAAGCCAGAGTTAACTTCAGGTATCTGGTAAGAGTAACTCATAATTTGGAAAGGCACCTTGCAGCAGGTGCTTTTTCTTTTATCTATCGTAATAAACTAAACAGCCCGAAAGGTTTCCCATCCAGGCTGTCAGTAAATATAAATCACACACACAATTTACATAAAAATTTTTTTGCTATTTTTTAGCATGAGGGCATTCAGCTTTTTTTGCTGCCCCAGGGCAATTATTTTTAGGGTTTGCACCTTTACAATCAGGCATTTTCCCATCTTTGCAACAACCTTTCATATCCTTATCGGCACATTTCCCTGCTCCACAGCCGTGTCCACCTTTTTTAGTCATTAAAGCGTTAGCAATTTTCCAGTCAGCGCTATCTTTAGTTAAAGTAAAATTCATCAACATTGACATTTTAGCGCAAGCATCCATGCCTTCCATCATACATTCACATGGAACAGTAAAAACAGCATTTGCCATTACGGCATCTTTATCTATTATGATGTTTATATCATTTGCTGCATTCATCTTGCATGACTTACAACATTTGAACGCCTTTTTGAAATGGTCTTCAATTGCCTTTAATCCTTTAACAGGAACAGAGTCACAATTAACATAAATAACAGATTCATCACCGGCGAAAAGCTTAACAATGCCCATCGAATCCTTTGCAGAAAATGCTTTTAAATAGTTGTCAATAACTATCTGAACGGCTTGCTTTTCCTTCACAAGATCAACTGCCGGAGTTTGTGGCTTTGGATTGCATGCTGCAAATAACAAAGCAATAATAACAGGAACAAATAATTTTCTCATAAATATTATTTTTAATTTTTAACAAAAATAATGGTTTTTCTTTATGTGTGTAATAATAAATTCTTGATATAACTCAATAATATCAACACATTTACAAACTCAAAAGTCTCAACACCTTAATTTAAAAGGGTTTCACAAAGCATAAAAAATATCAACAAAATTATTAACAACAAACATAATTTCTATAAAAAGTCGTTTAAATTAATTGATGAAAAATGAATAATAAGCATGGAATTTAATAAATTTGCAACATTACATTAAGACATCAAAATGAAGAAAAACCTTCTTATAATTACC
>CAZELC010000219.1:0-5427 GCA_964512865.1 uncultured Bacteroidales bacterium | reverse complement strand
AAATTATTAAATCTTAAACTGAAATAAAAAATTTAAAAATGAAGAGCAGACTATTATTATTATCTCTTGCTGCTTTCTTGTCACTTACTTCTTGTGATAAAACAGGCTTCAACAAGTGGAATTTAGATAAAAAGCAGTATCACGATTTCCTTTCATATAATAAAGAAATTATTAGTACGCCCAATTTTTTAGTGATGGGTGTTTGCCATAATGACCAAGGTTACACTGTTCTTGGAGGGCAAAATTCAGGCGTCGGTGAAAATATTAACTGCTCATTAATATGCATTGATAGCATGGGCGTATTTGTTAAGAGTTTATCTGTAGGTTGCTATTTTACTCCGGTAATTTATAAAGCAGTAAATTCTAATTCTGTTTTTTTGCTGGCCAATGATAATTCTTCAGGAAAAGTCCGTATAATTTTGAAAAAATTTAATTCCGAACTTACGGAGTTATGGTCAAGAAGTTTTTATATAAATGGATATGACTATGTGGGTAAATCTTTTAAGGAAGATGCTAACGGTGATTTATATATTTGTGGCGTTACAAATATATACAGCACTTTAAAAGATATGGAGCCATTGATTATTAAAACAAACTCAAATGGTGAAGTACCGGTTTGGTCAGGACCAATTGGCAGTAATTATTTAGATATCGCTGACGATATTGTTGTATTTCCCGATAGTAGAATGTATATCACAATTACTGAATACCAAGGCACTACGCCTTATACATATATCGCAAAAATTGATAATACATTGAATATTAGCTGGAAGAGACAAATTACAACCGGTTTAGGTTTTATTAGGGCCATAGCAGCAAAAGATGGTAATATTATTATCTACGGTGTTGATAATACATCTTTTAGAATTTATAAAATTGACGAAGCAGGCAATAATATTTGGACAAAAACATTAAACAGCAGTGCTGATTATAAGGGTTACGGTGCATTGATACAAACCGCTAACGGAGATATTGCAACTCTTTCATCGCAACTTATTTTAAATGTATTTGATAAGGATGGTAATTTAAACCTTAATTATGATTATGACGGATCGGCAACCAACACATATTTTCTTTGCGAACCAACTGATAGAGGATTTGTATTTGTATCGTATTATTTAGGAAAAATATATATCAGTAAAACCATGCCAGATGGGATTATTAAAACTGATTGATATCTTAAAAGGTGCTTTAATGATACAAAATTAAGGAAAATAATTAGTAGCCGTTAAAAACAGGAATTTAATAAACAGCAAACAAAAAATATCAAAAATTAATTTGAAACCACAAACCGAATTAGATTGGTGGCGAGAATGATGTTGTAATTAGTAGATGGTTAAATAGTTAGTAGTTAAACAGTTAATAGTTAAATAGTTAATAGTTAAATAGTTAATAGTTAAATCAAAAAATCAATAATTCATCAAATCACCAAATCAATAATTCACCAAATCACCAAATCACCAAATCAATAATTCAACAAATGGTTAAATAGTTAATTTGTTAAATGAGTTAAATAGTTAAATAGTTAAATAGTTAAATCAATAAATCACTATTTCCTTTGCGACTTTGTGTTTCAGAGGTGAAAAGGATAAGTGGATAGCTTGATAAATGTATATTTGGATATATGGAAATATGGAAACTCAAAACCAGTTAACTTAATCAACTTAATTAACTAAAAACAAAATCATCAAATCAACAATTCACCAAATCACCAAATCATCAATTCACCAAATCAACAAATCAACAATTCACCAAATCAATAAATTTATAATCATGCATAAGTTTTTTTTAATTTTCAGCCTCATACTAACTTTAAACTTTGAACTTTCAACTTTCAACTCATTTTCCCAAACCACGGTTTGCCAGGGCGATACGGTTGTTATGATAGTTGATAACCCTACAGGTACAATACAATGGCAGCAGTCTGCAAACCAGACAACCTGGACAGATATTACCGGTGAGACAAATGATTCTTTAGCTGTAATTGCCACAACTGTGCTGAAATATAGAGCACTTATGAATTATTCCGCATGCACTATCCCATATAATTATTATTCCGATACACTAACATTCAATATATTAAGTTATTTGCCCGTATCAGTAAGTATTTCCGCATCAACTACAAATACAATTTGCGCTGGTACAAGCGTTCAATTTAATGCAACAGCAGTAAATGGAGGAACTTCACCTGCATATCGATGGTATAGAAACGACATAGAAATGATTGGGGTAAATTCTTCAATGGCAAATATTTCTGATTTAGCTGATAATGATACTATTACATGCGTTTTGACATCAAGTTTTATTTGTACCAATGGCAATCCCGCTGTTTCAAATAAGCTGGGATTCCATGTTCTCCAGGCTCCATTAATTAATCCTGGGCCTGCATTATCCGATATATGTCAGGGAGGAACATCGGCAGCTTTGGGCGGTTCTTTTGGCGGTGGAGCTACTTCAGCAATTTGGTCGGCACCAAGCGGTACTTTTACAAATAATAGCGGAAGCACACCGGGAACAGCAACCTATACAGCTGCATCGAACTCAACATCACCGATTACATTAACATTGACAACAAGCGGCGGTTCATGCGGCATAATATCAGCAACCAAGCAGATTGTTGTAAATCCAAATCCCACTGTAAGTGCAGGCGGGGCAATAGCAGCAATTTGCCAGAGCGGCACATCGGCAGCTTTGGGCGGCTCTTTTGGTGGCGGCGCAACTTCAGCAATTTGGTCGGCACCAAGCGGAACTTTTGCAAATAATAGCGGAAGTACTCCCTGCACAGCAACTTATACTGCTGCGTCAAATTCAACATCGCCAATCACATTAACATTAACGACAAGTGGTGGTTCATGCGGAACAGTTACGGCCAACAAGCAAATAGTTGTAAATACGAATCCCACTGTAAATGCAGGCGGGGTAATAGCAGCAATTTGCCAGAGCGGCACATCGGCAGCTTTGGGCGGTTCGTTCGGCGGCTCTGCAACTTCGGCAATTTGGTCGGCACCAAGCGGTACTTTTACAAATAATAGCGGAAGTACACCCGGAACAGCAACTTATACGGCAGCATCGAACTCAACATCACCAATTACATTAACATTAACGACAAGTGGCGGTTCATGCGGAGTAGCCACTGATAGTAAACAAATTGTTGTAAACCCGAATTTATCTGTAAGTGTAAGCATTTCTGCCAATCCTGGTACCTATATAAACCCAGGCACTTCGGTTACTTATACAGCAACAGCAACAAACGGAGGAACATCACCATCATATCAGTGGAAACTAAATGGTAATAATGTGGGAACCAATAGCAATACCTATACAAACTCATCACTTGTCAATGGAAATACAGTTACATGCGTATTAACATCTAATGCTATATGCCCAACCGGTAACCCTGCAACATCAAATACATTAACAATGATTGTGATTACCAACTGTGGAACTGTAACTGACATTGATGGAAATGTTTATCACACGGTAACTATTGGTACACAATGCTGGATGCTTGAAAACCTAAAAGTAACGCATTACCGCAATGGAGATTCTATACCAAATGTAATTGATGCTACAGCCTGGAGCGGATTAAGCACAGGTGCTTACTGCAATTATAATAATGATTCAAACAATGCCACAACTTATGGACGCTTATATAACTGGTATGCTTTAGACGACAGTCGCAAAATAGCTCCGGCAGGTTGGCATTTGCCAAGCGATGCTGAATGGACACAGTTAACAGATTACCTTGGAGGTGAAAGCGTTGCAGGAGGCAAGCTAAAAGAGATTGGTACAATTCATTGGAATAGCCCAAACATAGGGGCAACAAATGAAACCGGCTTCACAGCTCTTCCTGGTGGTGATCGCCACTACAGCGGCCAATTTAGGTACATGAAAAATTATGGTTATTGGTGGAGTTCTTCAGAGAGCGATACTTCAAACTCATTATCAAGAACATTGAATTTCTCATTTGAAACAATAGGCAGATATAGTTACCCTAAAGTCTGCGGTTTTTCTGTCCGTTGCATAAAGGATATTTCTATTGGCGACGTTTTTGGAGGTGGCGTTGTAGCGTATATATTTCAAACCGGAGATCCTGGTTATGTGGCGGGTCAAACTCATGGCTTAATAGCTGCACCAAGCGATCAAAGTACTGGTGCGGAATGGGGTTGTTACGGCACGGCTTTATCAGGAGCAGATGGAACTGCAATTGGCACAGGCAGCCAAAATACAACAGATATTATTACAGGTTGTACAACAGCAGGAATAGCAGCAAAAATTTGTTACGATCTGGTATTAAATGGCTATAGTGATTGGTATTTGCCAAGCAAAGACGAGTTGAACAAGCTTTTTTTAAACAGAGCAATTATAGGTGGTTTTATCAGCAACTTCTATTGGAGTAGTACGGAGAGCGACAGCCACAACGCGTGGTACTTCGACTTCAACAATGGGTTTGCCAACATCGACGATAAGAGCAACCCAAACTATGTGCGTGCTGTTCGGGCTTTTTAACAATTTATCTTTTTAGCTATTTTATTAATACCACCTGTGGCGGTTGAAATTTTTTATAAAAGCTAGAAAACGGGAAAGAAAACTTTATTAATGAAAAACGAAATTGTATTTTATAAACCTAATGGGCTTTCTGAACATTTAGAAGTGATAATTTATGAAGATACAGTATGGTTAAGTCAGGAACAAATTGTAAGATTATTTCAAAGAGACCAATCTGTTATTTCCCGACATATTCGCAATGTTTTTAAAGAAGGAGAATTATATGAAAAAAGCAATATGCAAAAAATGCATATTCCTAATTCGGACAAACCAGTAGCATTTTATAATCTTGATGTTATCATTTCTGTTGGTTATCGCGTAAAATCTAAACAAGGTACACAATTTCGTATTTGGGCAACTCGAATTTTAAAAGATTATTTATTAAAAGGATACGCCATCAATCAGCGTATAGATAGAGTGGAAAATGAAATGCATTCTATAAAAAAAGAGATGAGTGAAATAACGTTGCAATTAAAAACCAACCTGCCACCAAAGGAAGGTATTTTTTACAACGGACAAATTTTCGATGCATGGGTATTTATTTCCGATCTTGTGAAGTCGGCAAAAAAGTCTATAATACTTATTGACAATTACATTGATGAGTCGGTGCTTAATTTATTTCTTAAACGAAATGACGGTGTGGAAGTAAATATTTACACGGCACATTTAACAGCAACATTAAAGGCTGACATAGACAAACATAACAAACAATACAAACCAATAAACATTAAAGTTTATAAAAATGCTCACGACAGATTTTTAATCATTGACGAAAAACATCTGTATCATATTGGCGCATCTTTAAAAGATTTAGGGAAAAAGCTGTTTGGATTTTCAAAAATGGAAATAGATGTAAATTTGATAATTAATTCATTAACA
>CAZELC010000218.1:0-5476 GCA_964512865.1 uncultured Bacteroidales bacterium | reverse complement strand
ATTTATTTTTCCTGTTTTCATTGCCAATAGCCCAGTCCTGAAATTCAGCCTCAAATAATTTTTTATTTTCAACAGTATTTAGTCTTTTTATGCCTAAGGATTCGCCCATCATTTTCTTCCAGTAATTTGCTACAGTTGCATACTTTGCCGAATATTGAAGCCTGATAAGCTTATCGCCTTTCATATACTTATCAAATATTTCGAGTCTTTTCTTTCTAATTTTAATCATGGCAGGGTTTTCAACAAAGGCGGTTTTATTAACTGCAAATGACGTAAGGTATTCATTAGTTTCACCGGGATAGCCAAAAACAAAAGTAAAATCATCTTTTTTTACTCCTTGCAGGGATATTTTAAATGAATATTTTGGTTTATATGGAACGTTATCTTCGGAGTACTCGGCCGGTTTATTATCTTTATCTGCATATATTCTGAATAGCGAAAAATCAGCTGTATGTCGAGGCCACACCCAATTATCTGTATCTCCGCCAAATTTTCCCATACTTGAAGGTGGTGCACCAACAAGCCTAACATCTTTAAAAACCTCATAAACTACCATTATAAACTGGTTGCCATAATTAAATGACTTTACCTCAATTTTGTATTTATTTCCTTTTGAAGCCAGACTTTCAATTGTTCCGATAGCCATATTTATTAATGTCTGCCTTTGGATTTCATTCATTTTCGGATCAACGCTGGCAAGAACTTTTTGAGTTACATCTTCCATTCTCACAAGAATTGAAGCTTGCAATCCTTTATTTAAAAGTTCTTCTTTTTTTGTCTTTGCCCAAAACCCATTAGTCATATAATCGGCTTCAAGTGTACTGTGTGCCTGTATTGCTGAATATCCGCAGTGGTGATTTGTTAGTATTAACCCTTCGTCGGATATTAGCTCTGCCGTGCAACCGCCTCCAAAATGAACCACGGCATCCTTAAGACATGCCTTGTTAACATTATAAATGTCATCGGCGCTGATTTTCATACCAAGTCTTCTCATTTCGGCTTCAGGTCCCTGGTCAAGAAAGATAGGCAGCCACATACCTTCATCAGCTTTTGCAGCATTTATAGAAATAATAGTAAATAATGTAAAGAGGAAATTTAAATAGTTCTTTTTCATCAAAATTGATATTTATTAAACAAAAGCAATAACTGATATCTCAACACCGACATCTTTCGGAAGTCGCGCAGCTTGTATACATTCGCGTGCAGGGAAATTAGTTTCGAAATATGATGCATAGATTTCGTTTACCTTGGTAAAGTTCTCCATATCTGAAAGGAAAATAGATGCCTTAACAATATTCGACATTTTCAAACCTGCATCCTTTAAAATGGCTTTGATGTTCTCCATAACTTGTTTTGTCTGGTCTTCAATACCATTAACAATTTCATTTGTTTTAGGATTAACAGGTATTTGTCCGGAAACGAATAACATTCCATTGACGAGAATTGACTGGCTGTAAGGTGCAATTGGTTTTGGAGCATTTTCGGTGTTCAGAGATTTTTTCATAATTACAATAGTTTAAATTCTATACAAATTTAATATTTATTGGCTGTTTACAAAAAATCTCTGCTAATAAAATATGTTATTTCAAACTTGATATTACAGTTTGATTAAAGCTGTCTTTCATTTGTACAAATCCAACCTGTTTAACTGCTTTGGCACCGAATTTTTTCTTGGTTTCATTTGAACTTAGCCCGAGATAAATTATTTCAGCTTTAAGGTCGAGGCCTCGTTTTATTGCCTGATATATTGTCTTTTTATATACATTTTGCTTTGGATCTAAATCACTTTCCATCCCGAATACAATCGGGCAGTATTTTCCATCACCTTTATAACAAAGTCCAAAACTTACTATTTTATTCTCCGGCTTGTATTTTATTGTTAAATATTCCCAATTTGGGTCTTTAGCTGTAATTTCAAAGAATCTAACCGGCAGGTCATAAGTATTAAGGCTGAAACTTTTCCTTTTGACATTAATATACATATCGTAAAAATGTTTCAGGTCATTTTCAGTATAGTTTTCATAACAAACTTCAAAATCTTCCATTCCGGGAAGTACTTCAGTTTTCAGTTGATATCTTTGCTTGGCCTTTAGCTTTTTTTCCATAAAGCTATCGATATCTAAGTCTTTCAAACCTGAGATATAGTTATTCTCGAATATTTCAGTTTTAATGAATCCCTGATCCATCATGAATTTGTTAAATTCATCGTCGGCTAAAACAAAATCTCTTAAATAAATGACTTTTGCTTTCTGGTTATCCTGTTCTGCCCATGCAACATCGAGAAGCTTTATGATAGCTTGTTTCCATAAAGGGTTATTTCTATCAATATAAAGATGGTCACCATTGGTAATTTGTGAACCCATCATAAAATATTTAGATGCAAGATAATACTTGTTCTTCTTTCTGGTTCTTTCAATCTGAACCGAAACTTCAGCAGGAGCCATAGCATCGTCCTTTGATATTGATAATGTAAAGAAAGTTGCAAGTATTGTTTTTTCACCGTCTTTTACCAAATAATAATAAAATTTCCAGTTATTTTCCTTGTCGGGATTATCTTTAAATATCTCTTCATAATTCAGCATTGCTTCATAGTCGAATGCTCCTCTGCTGCCAAGCATTGAGTTCCAATCAGCTTTTTCAATATCTCTTATTGAATTAAATGTAAGTAGTTTAAGCCTGTTGTCTTCTTTCTTGTCGATAGCAGTATTAAGTTCATCGGGATTACCAAGTCGTTCTTCAAAATTTACAAACTTTCTGAATGCCCTGAATATGTCATGCATTGTTCTGTCTTCTTCTTCCAATGCTTTGGGAAGATGATATGCGATTGCCTGTCCAAGTTGTTCAATATCGTCAAATGTCAAATGATTTGTTATGGTGAATCTCATTCCTGTACATGTTTCAGGCACAGCAGGAAAAGCACCTATGTTTGTATAAAATCCTTCGTTGATTATACGTTGCACAAGGTTATAACCAACTCTGGTAAGACCAAGTCCTACAAAATTTATCGGACTTAGTGAATCAGAAACCAAAGGAACCTTGTACTTTGCCATTACCTTGTGAGTGAACTTAATTTTTTCGACAAGTGACTTTTGAATTTCATAAATCTCATCGCTCATATGAATCTTTGCTGAAGCTATTGCAGCGGCAACAGTGGCTGGTTCCTGTGGGCCGGAATATGTTAGTGGTCCGCCCCATCTTTTAACTTTATTGCGTAATTCAGGATCTTTAAAAATGAAAACTCCTCCGCATGAACCGAAACCTTTTGCCATTGAAGTTCCCATCACCATTTTTGGGTGTAAATCTATCTGGCTTAAAGTGTAACCGGAACCATTTTTACCGGCCCAACTCATTCCATGTGCATCATCAACATAAAGATACAATTTTCTGTGTTTGTTCACCATTTTGATAATGTCGTGTATTGGCGCAAGATCACCAAACATTGAATATACACCATCAATCACATACCAAATCTTATTGTATTTCCCTTTTGCATCAATGATTTTATTTTCAAGTTCGTCAAGACGGTTATGTCGTAAAATTGCAATTTCAGTCCCTCCATATCTTAGCTTATATGACATTTCCTGCATACTTATATGCGCCTGTTGATCGAAAACCACTAAATCATTAGCACCAATTATTATTGGCATTACACTCTGATGACCAAGTGTACTGTTTGTAGTAAGGAGAATGCTGTTCTTAAATATTTGCTCTAAAAGGTATTCTAGTTCTTTATAGTTGCCGCATGAAACGTAAGTTCGCGAACAAGAAAAATATGTTCCGTATTTTTGAACGGCTTCTATAGCTGCATCTTTCAGCCTTTGATCGAGTTCAAGGCCAAGGTATCCGCACGAACCAAAATTGATCATTTTACGTCCCTTTATTGATATATGACGACCATTTAGCACTTCTCCATCAGTATATAAATGACCTAAACCTCTTTCGGTTCCTATTGCTGAAATTTCGTTTACAAGATTTACCATCGACTGGTAGCTTGACTTATGTTCCATGTGGTATAAAAATTAAATGTCAAAAAAATTGTTTATTGTATTTAAATAAACTACATTTGTTAAAATTGTTAAAAAGTAATTGATAAATAAATTATTTTTATTTTGACAGCTTGACAAATTTATTATTTTTGACAGCGAAAAATACTTGCTTTTCACAAAGTAATTAACATTCAAATTGTTCATAATGGAAAGTTATATAGACGACGAGTTTAGTATCAAGATTGAGGATGGCATTGTATATATTGAGTTCTTTTTTGAACATGGAACATACGAGATTGTTGACAGAGGCATAAAGAAAAGGATTGAAATGACTAAGGGAAAAGCATATCCTATGTTATCTGATGTCAGAAGCATGAAAACAAGTACCCGTGAAGGTCGCCAACGTATGTCAGAACCCGACTCAGGCGAAGGTGTTATTGCTGGCGCAGTGGTAATTAATTCTAAAGTTCAGCAGGTAATATATAATTTGTTTCAGGCTATTTACAAAGCGCCAACACAGGTAAGGCTTTTTACAAATAAAGATGAAGCGATTGAGTGGATTAAGCAATTTAAACAATAATGTCTTCCAATACAGAGCAAACCGATTTAATACTTGAAAAGATATTGACACTCGTCAATAATCTTAATCAGATAAGCAATCCTGAACTACTGGATAAACTTGCCACAGAAAACGAAACTTATAAAGAAATATCTAAGATAGTTTCTGAAAGATTTATTCCCAGAGAAGAAGTCGACAAAAAAATTGATGAATTTAACGAAATTCTTCTGGCCTACGCTCTTCACTCCTACAGTGACCAGCTCGAAATCACAAATAATGATAACGACCTTTTTAACAGCCTCGCCACAAGTATTAATATTCTTGGAGAGGAACTGAACTATTCAACCGTTGCTCGAGATTATATTGAAGACATCTTTAACTCTATTGAAGATATTCTTATTGTTGTTGATAATAACGGTAATATTTCATTTATTAACAGCTCGACAACAAGAATACTTAAATTTACAAAAAACGAAATTTTAAAGCGTAATTTCGAAATTTTACTCGATGGTCAGACAACTTTTGATAAACTTGTTGATATTGCTTTTGACAAACTCGATGTATATCTTCTTAATAAATCATCTCTTAAAGTGCCTGTTTCACTAAGAGTATCGCCTTTTGTTCAGGGTGATAATATGCAAACAGGTTATATTATTATTGCAACCGATATCACACAACAAATCAAATATCAGAAAGAAATTGAAAAAGCTAATGAAGAACTTAAAGTTGCACTCTTTAAAGCTGAGGAATCTGATAAACTTAAAACCGCATTTTTACAGAATATGTCACATGAAATCCGCACTCCTCTTAACGGAATTGTCGGATTTACACAATTACTCGCCAGCGATGATCTTACTGAAGAAAGTAGAGCAGAAATAGTTAGAGTAGTTGAAAAAAGCATCAACAGACTTATTGAAATTGTAAATAATAT
>CAZELC010000217.1:0-5488 GCA_964512865.1 uncultured Bacteroidales bacterium | reverse complement strand
GTACTTTTTTCATTAAGATTATAGACAGAAATATCTGTCGGGGCATAATAAATACTATCGTCAGGGAAAGGATAAAGAATTGTAAAGGTTTGTTCTTTTTCTGGTGCAGAATAAAAATAATAAACCCCTTGTACTATAAAACTGTCATTTCTTATTTCAAATGTTAAATCCTCCTTGACAAATTCAATCGTGCTCTGCGAAAAAAGTCTTAAAGAAATTAAAGAGATACATAAAACAGTTATTAACTTTCGCATTATCTAGAGATAACTAATTCACCAGTTTTTAATAATTTATCATCCAGACTTAGAGAGTAAATGTATAATCCTGTGCCAAATTTATTGCAGTTCCATTTTGTCTTTTTTGAGTTTGTCCGGATTGTTTCTACCAAAGATCCGTTAATATTGAAAATAGAAATAGTAACATAATCATTTGACGAGATAACTGACTCAGAAGCATCAAAAATAAAATACGTATAATCACAAGCAGGATTTGGATAATTGCATATTAATACCGGCGTTGAAATTATCTCTTGAACAGCAGTTAGAGTTCTGTAAAAATTAATATTAAGACTGTCTTTTTCATTAATTTCAAATGAAACAGGCTTAACATAGGTATCAATGTACCTTTGGCTTGGACCATAAAGTGTAAAGAAATCAGCATAGTAATTTCTTGAAGTTAACGAAGCTGTGAAATATCCATTTGCATTAATATGTATAGTTCCACTATAACCCTCGTTAAAGAAAAAATCATAATTCGTCGCTTTATAGTTAGTATCATTTTCATAAAAATAACCATAAATTTTACCAATGCTTCCATCTAATTTGTTTTCTGCTCCAATAGTTGGCTTGTTGGTTTTAAAAAAAGGGCCACCACCATAGTAATAGAATCTGGACACTGATTGCCCCGGTTGAATATGTTTTAAATATGAACCCGGATGAATCCCAAGATCAACACTATCCGTCTTAAATTCAGTATAAGAATATGATATGAGTTTAATACAATCATTATCTTTATTGAATGTAAGAGGAGTGCTCAGGTTTGCATTAGAAATAACAATATAATAAACATTATCGTAGAATTGAATTTTTGCCCTGCCACTTGAACATTCTATTACAATACTATCAAGATATTCTGCGGGTTCATAGTAATTATTAATTTCAAGTACCCAGTCACCGTTCCCATCAAAATAAATCTCTGATATATTAACACCTAACCATGTCGGATTGGCAAACATCACTGATGGAAATAAAAGGAAAATCAATAATACTATTTTTTTCATAAGCTCGTTATGTGGTTTTTAATTAATGGTTTCAATTGCTATTTGAAATCATTATAGCAAATATATATATTTCTTTTATAAAGAACAATATTTTTTTACACAGAGATACGAGGAGAAGTCACGGTGGTTCACAGAGAAATAATATTCTCCGTGCAACTCCTTCCTGCAAAGTTTTGGGTGAAAGTCCTCCATATAACTCTGTGAAATAATATATCATATTGCCAAATAAAAAAAGCCCCGCTTTCGCAGGGCTTCTCACACAATTAACATATCTTTTAACCACTTATGAAAAATTACATTTTTATGATTGCAAATTTCTTGCCAGCGCAATGTTTATGTTGGTCAGAGCAGAATTATTTACATAAAACTCCATCTCTTTTGATGTATAACCTGGACTGCTTAAGCTTAAATAGTATTTGCCTTCAGCAAGATTAGCGATTTTGACACCACCTTTTTTTGCTGTTTTCTTTACAATGAACTTGCTTTGGTTGTCATCAGCATTCTGAACTTCTATGTGAATACCTTTTAGCGGTTCGTTAGTTATGGAATCCGTAACCTTTGCTTTAAGGGAAATCATGTGCTTGCCGGTACTTACAATCTTTCTGCAGTTTTTGTAACCTAAGTAAAAGGCTGGCTGGCTGTAACGCAGAGTTTCAACAAGTACGTCTATTTTGCTGAGGGAATCTTTGATAATAGCAAATTGCTGTTTTAACTGCAAAGTGGCCAGTTTCTTTTCATTTTGTGTTAAACGTGGCTTTGGGAGATAAGCAATGAAGCTGTTAAGGGAAGCCTGGAAATTTGTTAAACTTTGTGCTGTTACTCCGTAAGGAACAAGGGCTGTTGCATTTGTATTTGCACGGTCGTAAATAAGCTGAGCGCGCTCTTTGAGGATGTTATCAGGACTGCGAAGCAATTCACTTTCGCTGGTGTGAACCTCAGCATACAACACTGTGTTACCTGTGTTGATAGCAAGTGCACAAAGCTTACTCTGCATTTCGTAACTCAGACTGGTAATTGATGCTTTCATACTGTTTTTATTTACAGTAACACCGGTTTTATCGGTCATTTGAATTTCGGCAATACTGTGTATCGCTGTTATGCCGTTAGTTAACAAGGTCATTTGCTGCGCAAAGCCCGGGATAGTGTTAGTGATTGCTGAATTCTGATTCAGAAAATCTCTCGTTGCCATATCCATCGACAACTGGTTTACTTGTGAATTTTCCATAAAAAATGAATTTAAAATATTAATAAATAAGTTGATTAAAACTGTTTACTAATAACAGAACAAAACTTCATTCAGGAATTTGTGTTCATTAATAAACTCGTATATTTATGGTCATAGTTCAGGGTTGGTTTAACAAAATATTGTATTTTCTGATTTCAAACTTTTATCCTTTGTCTTAAATCTTCCACATAAGTAGTACACAGAACCTGGCTTTTACCCTAACGCAATTTCGAATTATTTTTAAATATTTTATAAAATAATTCATAATAAACAGATAATAAAGCAAATACATTGGAAAATATTTTACAACTATCTCAGAATTTGTTTAAATTTAATTCCTTTATTTATTATTAAGATTTGGTTTTGCTTATTTTGGGCTGAAGCCCAATAATCTATAGCGTTTCATTTGCCACGACCTTAAGATCGTGGCAAATGAATATTTTGATAATATGGACTTTAGTCCCATTTGATATAAATTTAAACAACCTCTCAGATATTATCAAGGGTTTCACGAAAATATTCAGAGATGTTCTATGTGTCTTCAAAATGATCCTGGATGTCTTCATAGATGTCCGAATGGTCTTCAAAGAAGTCCGAAGAGGATTCAGAGCTTTCCGAAGGTCATGTTTTATTGTCCGAAGGGCCTTCAAATTGATCTGAGGTGCTTGCAAAGATGTCCGAATGTGTTTCAGAGCTTTCCGAAGGTCATGTTATGTTGTCCGAAGGGTCTTCAAAGAAGTCCGACAAGCTTTCAAGGTCGTCTGGAGGCAATGTTTTGTTGTCAGACACACGTTCAAAGTCATCTCATATACTTGCAGGGGGTCGGCGAAATGGTCGCTGAACAGGTGAAAATAAATATTTTTCAGAGTTATGCTCCAAGAGCTTTAAGTGCTTCATATACAAGTATTGCCGGCCATACCAAAGCTTTGAGAAAGCCGAGGACACCCATCCAGAAACTTCCTGCGGCTGAAATAAAATAAATTGCGGCTCCTATCAAACCTAATCCGTAAACAGCTCCCGAAGGTGCACTTTTGTGAATTTCTTTTCCCATGATGTTTTTCTCTTTGAAATTAATTGATGAATTAAGAGTATTATTTATCAGTATTAAACGGATTTAAAGATATATCTTTCTTCGAATTCAATACCAAGTTCTTTTAAAATATCTTTGTATTCGTCAACAAAACTATGTTTATAATGATGTTTTTCCTGGGTTTCAATATATTTAGCGACATTCGATATTTGCGATTTGCTGACCGAAAAAGCACCATATCCTTCCTGCCAAGAAAACCTGCCTGCAACAAATCTGTTCTCATTAATCCATTTTGACGAATCTCCCTTTATATCCTGCATTAATCCTGATAATGATTGCGATGGGTTCATGCCGAATAGGATATGTGCATGATCGGGCATGCTGTTTATCGTTAACAACTTATGTCCGTTGTTTTTTATTATTCCTGTTATGTACTGATGAAGTCTTTCTTTCCAGGTTTCTGATAGCAGTGATAATCTGTTTTGGACAGCAAACACTGCATGAATGTTAATTTGTGTGAATGTATTTGGCATTGTTTTAAAATTTGCCCAAATATAGGAATTTGTGCCGTCAGGCACAACAGGTCTGTAAAAGATCTTATGCAAGTTTCTCCCGTCCCGTACGGGACGGAACTTTGATCTCACAGATGGTTATACAGACCTCTCATCCCTACGGGATTAAGATGAAGTCATAAAAATTAACTTGCTTTACGGTATCGCCATGTGGCAAAGCCAAGAATTAATACGGCATAAACACTCATACAGGTTATCTCAAACAATAAATCTTTAACCTGAGAACCCTTCAGAAGAATCATTCTGATAGCTTTCATAAAATAAGATACAGGATTTATATAATTAAATTTCTGAGCCCATACCGGCATACTTTCAGTTGGTGTGAAAAGCCCACTCATCATAATAAAAACAAGCATAAAGAAAAATGCAAGAAACATTGCTTGTTGCTGAGTGCTCGACATTGTTGACAGGAAAAGCCCAATTCCAAGTACAAGAACAAGATAAACCGAAGTAATAAAAAACAATTGCAAAATGCTTCCCTGAATAGGGATATGATAAATGAGCTTTCCCAAAACAAGACCAAATGCAAGTTCAGCTATACCAATTATCCAGAAAGGTATTAATTTACCGATTATGAACTGGTATTTTTTTATTGGAGTAACATTTATCTGCTCAATTGTGCCGGCTTCTTTTTCACTTACAATATTGAATCCCGAAAGTACCATTCCCATTATTGTGACAAGAATTACCAAAATCCCGGGGACCATAAATACTTTATAATTAAGGTCAGGATTATACCAGAATGCAGGTATTATATTAATTGATTTAATTGCCGGAAAGTTCTTGCTTTCTCCCATCATGTCTTTAATAATTTCAATATTATATGCCTGGACAATCTGGTTAATATATGCATTACTTATTCCTGCTACAGTACCGTTAATTGCATTTATTAAAACCTGTATTTTAGCTTTGTTTTCTGAAATTAGCTTCTTTTCAAAATTGACAGGAATATTTATTATAACATCAGTTTTGTTGTTTTTTAAATGTTTTATTGCATTATCTATTGAAAAGGTGTTTTCCTGAATTATAAAAAACGGGCTTCCGCTGAATTTTCCTGAAAGTTTGCGTGATGAAGTACTAAGGTCATTATCTACTATGGTTAACCTTATGTTTTTCATTTCAAAATTTGCTGCATTTACAAGTATAAGTAACATTACAATAGGAACAACGAATATAAGAGGTATCATTGCTTTGTTCCTTTTGAGCTGCAGAAATTCTTTTCTTATTATAAAAAATATTATTCTCATCAAATTTCTTTAAAAGTTATTTATCAAAGTCATTATTCTGTTCTGATTTTAAATCTTTTTACGCTCATAAAAATAAAAAGACAAACCATCCCGATCAGGACGAGTGTTTCTTTCCATACATAAGAAAACCCGGTG
>CAZELC010000216.1:0-5491 GCA_964512865.1 uncultured Bacteroidales bacterium | reverse complement strand
CGCCTGGTGTTCTGTCTTCCAGTCTTGTAAACCATTGTCATTATTCAGTTTCCGTTTCATTGTCATTTTACATTCTTTCTTTTCTGTCGGCTGGTGTGTTAGCGTTTTTTTTTAAGTGTCGGCAAATTTTTTAAAACAATTTCTCTCGGTGCGTTGGCTTTGCAAGCTCTTTGACAAAGCTTTGGTAAAAGCGTTGGCTCGTGGGGCTTTGGCAATGTGCTTGCAAATAGCGTGGATTGTCATAATTCTACTTTAAATACTTTTATTACTCTTGTCCATTTGTTATTGCAACCATTTTCTGTATATTCTTTGCAATTAAAGTAAGTGCCATGAGATATTCTATGTTTATTGTGTGTATTATTGCAACACCAAAAATCATCATTTGGATTCTTTGAACTACTAACATCAAGCAATAATTCAAAACTATCGTATTTGGATTCAAAATTTCTTTTAAAGGATTCTAACCGTTCTGTTTTAATTTCATCGATATATGGACTTGCACAAACAAAATAATTAGTGCCAGATTGAGTACATTCAATTATATCTATCAAGTGGGTTTGCGAATAATCGTCTATATCGAGAATATTGGAGAACAAATGAACTGTAATATCTGCTGGTGTGCCTGTGAAATCTGATTCACCAAGTTCATTCAGTTTTTTGCATATTGTTCTTATGGGTATATTTTGATTATATTTTCTAATGTGTAAAGCTGCTCTTTTTAATGAAAGTTCAGACGGCTCAATGAGAGAAATATTGCGGATAATTTCAGTGCCAAATTTTTCAATGAAAATCATACTACCAAAACCTTGTCCGCAGCCCCAATCAACAATATTTAATTCTGTTGAAAAGTTATCGGGTAAGGGAGCCAATGCTGCTTCTAACTTAGCTTTGTGCATATTACCAAAGCGTTTCATATACTCATATAATTCGGCTTCTGATTCGAGTATTTTCACGCCCCTATTAGTGAGATTACAACCATCAGCATGACGAACCGAAATAGAACGAATTGAATCAAAATCGATTGGAATAGGAATGAGTTCTTTTGAATAATCTGTATTAATTTCAATAAATAAATCTTGCCCAATATCTTCTGTTTCAACATTGTCACTTGGAACAAAGACAAATATTTCTTCTTTTCCCAGTACTCTATCAATGATACTCTGCACCTGAACATATACTGCATCCTTGTCTTGTATATTAAAATTTACAAGTTCTGTAATTGTTTCGGTTAGCAAAAATTGATACTCCTTATTATCTTGAGCATTGGTTATTTTCCTTTTTACCTGTTCAAGAAATTGAAAAGGAGTATCATTGACAATAATCCCATAGTAATTAAGAAACGTTGCAATCGCTTTACTATCATTATCTTCCTCATTGTCAATTGCGAGTTGCAAATTCTCACAAATAGAATCAAATCGTTCTACAAGTTCAGAATTTGTATTTGGCCGTGGGTATAAAAAATGTAAAGCTGCCTTTTGTCGACAATTAATTGGTATTAAATTATCAGTAAGTATTCTGTGAATCTGAGGAGTTGCAGCAATAAAATTGAATCTTTCGCAATAATCCAAAAGCATCAACACGAATGATTTTGCATAACTCTTGGAATAATCCAATTGCGAAATAATACCGTGTTTTAAAAGAATAAATTTTTCAATTGAATTTTTTGCCAATAATATACTACCATAATTTGAATTGTAAAATTCATTTACAGTTAGCATATTTGCATTTAAATATTTATCTAATGCTTCTGTAGAATTAGCAACTTCAAAAAGTTTATCAAAAATACTATTCATTGAACAAATTTTTATCTTTTGTTGACATTAACAACATTATTATTTCATCTTGCTTAATGCCATTAGGTAAATTAATCCCACGTTTTTTTGCTTCATTTTTAAGCATTGTTTGTGTTTTTCCTTTATACGCAAGAACTTGTTCAACAATGTATTTTATATCTTCTTGTGGTAGTTGATAAGGCATTGGTTCTGAAACAATTGATCTTGTTTCTTTCTCTTCTTTTATAACATATTCCTTTTTAGGCGTTTCATTCCTTTGTAATTCCTCTACTTTTTTTCTCTCATTAAATAATTCATTTTTAATCTTTTCATTTTCTTCTTTTTCAAAGGCAATTTTATTTTCATAATCTCCTTCCAATTCATTTTTTACATCTTCATAAATAGCTTCGCCCAATTCTTGAAAAATTTGAGGTAATGTTTTCTCAACGAGTTTATTTGATTGAAGAAAAAAAGGGAGTTTTTCTGCCCACCATTCTTTGGATAATGGTTTTGGGGGCTTTTTGCCAATAACTAAAACATCTAAAATTTTGTAATCTGTTTTTTTACCAATTTTTGAAAATTTCATTTTTGGACACCAGTTGTCTAAATATTGAAAACTAATTGATTTCTTCTCATTAAAAACATATTGATAAATACTTTCTATTGTATAATAATCTAGCTGGCTATTTAATTGGAATTTTATTATTTTTTCAATTTTACCAAGATTATATTTATTAGAAAAAACTGAGTATCCTCTGTTCATGCCGTAGCATAGAGCGACTCCTTCTGATTTACCAGTTTTAATGTCTGATTTAAAATTAGATAATATCAATTCTTCTATTTTCTTTTTCTTTGATTCATTTCCAACTCCATATGTATTTAATACTGCAACAGTATAAGTCCATTTTTCTAAACTGCTTAGGTCAACTATTCGTGTAATTTTATCTTTCTGTATTATTTGTTTTTCTTCTTTTGCAATACTATTAACATCATTTTCATCAATCGTTTTGCTTAAATACGGAATAATTTTATCAAATCCATTTTTACCAGTAAATACACCTTGATATCTTGTATCAATATTACTTTTTGCATACTCTAAATCTTTTTGAATATTTTCATTGAAGAATGAAAGCGTAGCAAAATAATTTTCAGAATAATTCATATATTCCTCTCCAGCTAAACGCATTAAGGAAAACCCACCTAAATAGCTATCAAAGTTTTTTAATTTGTCAATATAAGAGTTTACAAAAATATCTTGTGGTTTCTGAAAATTATCTGCTTTGGGGTTATCAAAGCTTTTTACAATATCAATCAGGTCATTTGGAACAAACGCTGTACTCATAACAATATTAGTAATTGTATGTTCTTTACGTTCCTTACTTGAAAAGTATATTTTTTTCACTCTTGTTATTGGCAATGGCTTTTCAAAAAGGAACCAACCATTTTTAATATCAATCAAATCTTCCGTTTCTTGTTTTGTTATAACAAGTTCCAAACAGCAATCAGTTTGCTCAGTACCAAAATGTGTTGTAATTAATAGGAACTCATTAAATCTATCTTGCAAGTCTTCTTGCTTGTTATAAAAATATTTACTTGGCTTTATACAAGCACAACCGAAGTAATGAGCAAGAGAAGCAGAACTTATTGGTAAATAATATTTAGTTTCCATTTTAAATGTATGATTTATCTGTTACTGATTGTAATTGAGGCATATCGTAATGGCTTATTAAATAGAGGTTGCTTCGTGCTCTTGTTGCAGCAACATAGTAATCTTGCCATTCGACATTAAAAGAACCACAAATCTCATTGTATTTATGAAAGTTGGGAATAATTACTGTGTCAAATTCTAGTCCTTTAGCTGATTTGAATGTTGTTATGTGAACATTTTTAATACTACCACAACCATTAGGAAATCTAGCTGAATCTTCGTAATAAATACTAAAATCGTTAATTTGATCTTTAATTACATTTTCAAATAATTGAGCATCACTTTTCCAAGGCACAAGAATTGCAATATTATGTGTATCAGATCTGAATGAGTTTATTATTTCAAAAATTGAATTATCCTGTTTGCTATTTGTTTTATCATATCTATCCCCATTAGAAATAAGAAGAATTGGCAATTCTCCAATATTGTTTGCAAGTCCTGATATTGTTGCTTGAGGAATATAAGCGTTTGGAAATACAACTCTTGCAAATTGCATAATACGTTGCGTGCTTCTAAAGTTTCTATCTAGGACATAAGGTACATTAGAATTAAATAATTCTTCTAATTGTCTTTGATGTGAACACTGGTCGGGATAAAGTATCTGCGAATCATCTGCGCCATACGATACATTTGAAATTCGTTTAATATCATTATAATAATTAATTGGCAAGTCCTGTGCTTCATCAACAATGACTTCATTCCAAGAACTACCTATTTGAGGTTTTCCTCGTAATGATGTTTTTACATTATTAGCTGCATTTTGATTTTGAGTTGTACAACAAGCACTAAGATATTTTGCTAAAGTTGTAGTATATGTGAGCAGTAAACTTTTTTTGCTTTTTTGATAATTAGAAATATGTCTCCATAATGAAACTACACTTTTCCCAGTACCAGGACCTCCTGACAATGCAATTTGTTTTGTTTCATTTAAAGCAGCTTGCTGCGGAATTGTTAGTTGTGTAATTTGCGGTAAATTAAAATAATATCCTGCCATAATTATTTGATTGTTTCGTTATTGGGATTCTGTTTATGTTGTTTCCAGTTTGCAAGAGCAATTTCTTTTGAAGCGTTTGCATAGCAATATTCGCAAAGATGCGGGCATGTGTTGTACTCCCCAATATCTTTGCTAAAAATACATCCACAATATTCACGTTGCCCTTTGTCCTTGTTATTTTTCTTTTTTTCAATTCCACCTTTTGGATTAAAGATGTCAGGTGGTGTTATTTTTACTCCTAAAAAATCCATTAATATTTTATCGTGCGAAAAGAGTTTTATCATTAAATCATCATCAACACATTTATTATGAATGATTCCATATTTTTCTAATGGTATCTTTTCGGCACAAGTTCCGATTTCAAACTTCCATGTTTTATTAAGTTGTTGAAGTCCTGTTGCAAATTCATTCATGCGACTTTCGTTAAACTCCTGATAATTTATTGAGTTTTTTCTGAGATTATTTTGAACCTTTTTGTACAACTTAATATCGGCAAAGCTAAAAACCATTTTTTCAGTATAATTTTTCAATTGATTACCAATATTTTCTACTTTTTTCAAAAGCTCATCAATACCAATTTCGTCTGTTAAAATCAATGGGTCAAAACGCCAAATAACTTTACCCTTTCCAATACGTTCCGATAATTTTATGAATGTTTCTATTCTTGATTGAACATTGGGTACATTGGGTTCAAGTTTCTCAATGTCATAATCATTTAAAGTGTATTGAAAATAGTAATTTTTAATTCTTTCATCCAAATAGTCCAAATGTTTTAGCATTGATTTTGGATTCTTTGACCAGAATATGATTAGTCTAGCTTTGTTGAATGAAACATATAATGGAACTCCATTAAAAGGGTTTTTCCATTTTACATAGCCCTCTTTGATTCTTTGAATAAACCAATCTGAATAAAAAGCAGGGATGTCTGTTGAGCGACTGGCAGAAATGATAATTGGGGCTTGAGCTTCAACAACTTCACCGTCTTGTTTTGTTATGTTTATTTTGTCCCAATTCATT
>CAZELC010000215.1:0-5530 GCA_964512865.1 uncultured Bacteroidales bacterium | reverse complement strand
TCTGCAATTGTGTCCTCCTAATGATTTTGGATATTTTGTAACGATATCATAGCAAACTTTCCAGGCATCTCTTAGCTTCCACTTATTATAATCAGAAAAAAATGGTTTGTATTTATTCCCCTGTGCAACGTACTCTTTAGCAAGTTCAAAGCCTATATCTGCTGAAGCTGAGTTACCATTATATTTTTTCAAAGCACCTTCAAGTGCTTCAATATAAAGGCTATCATTCAATTCAGAAACTGATTTTGAATGGACATATTTAAGTCTTTTAATATCTGCATCAATCAATGCCTGAGGGTTTTTATCATTAATATGAAACATCAAAAGCTCTTGGAAAAGTTTTAAAGCATAAAATTCGAGAGAAAGAGAATCTTTTGTTAATATTTTAATTTTTATGAAATCGTTAACATCAGACAAATAACTGTCGCTATCAACTTCAAAAGCATATAATGGTTTTGTCAGTTGCGTTTCTGAATTACAGAAAAAATCAATAGCTCTGTGAGCCAATAAGTCAAATAAGGTCGGGCGAAATTTCTGAGATTGTTTAGTTGTATCTTTAACTAAAACTGCGTCATAAAGATTGATTTCAGTCCTTTTGAGAATGTCAGTATTTATTAGCGATTGCTGATAGTGATAGATAGTTTTTTTGACAAACTTTTCAATATCCCAGGTTTCCATGTCGTCTTCTTTGTAGTTTACTGTCTGAGTACGTTCCAAGAACTGATACCGGTGGTATTCATAATAACTCCAGTAAAGCTGTGCAAGCATAGAATGAAGAAATTGCTGCATTGGAGCCTTGGTAAGCTTTATTTCATTATTAATGTCAGTAATTGCCTTCTCGACGTAATCATCCTCAAAATCTGCCCTGAGACTAAGTTTATAAATAAATGATTTAATCATTTGAGGCGTATTTTCATTGCTTTTTGCATCCATATATACAAATCCGACAATCATAAGTGCTGACTTAGGCAAACCTTGGCTTCGAAGCGAGTCAGCTTTTTGGTATTCCTTTTTATAATCCTTGAGTTTTGAACTTGTCTTATTCTGAGAAATAGAAACATTAAAAGAGCCTATAATTAAGCATATTACAAAAAATATTTTAATTTTCATATCATTAAATTTGGGGATACAAATTAAGAAAAAAAACAGAGGGAAGATATTTTTTAATTAATATTCCATAAAAAGATAATAATTTTTAATGAAATCAGGTCAATTTTTTGATAAGATAAATTCAGAATAATAATTGGATTTTAGCATTATTAATTAACCGGTTTTAAATTTTCGTGATTTTTAAATTCTGAAAATGGAATCTTAAAACAGTTAATAATTCACTAACCGTATTATCGGTCATTAGCATTATATTTCAAAATCTATAAAACAAATATTAAGGTAAAAGTAGCATTTACCAAATAGTTTAAAGCAATAATTCAAAGATAAAAAACTTGCTTTATATCCATTTTATTGGAATGGTGAGTTTAAATCTGACAGGTTTACCTCCATTAGTTGCCGGTTTCCATTTTATCATATATTCAACAACTCTCATTGCATTTTCATCATATCCTTCGCATAGTTTTCTTACAAAATCTCTTTTGGAAACTGTTCCATCTTTTTCAATGACAATCGAAATATAAACACTACCAACGCAATCCGGACCAGTTTTGGGGTACTTAAGAGTTTGCTTAATAAAATCCTGTATTTTATCCAGTTCATAAGTATTTTTATCAGTAATAAGTACTGGATATTTATCGGCGACTAAAAAAATTGTTGTATCACTATCATTAGAATTTCCTTGTGAGTAACCAGCAAGACTACTGATGGTTATTAATATGCATATTAATATATTTCTAAATGTTTTCATAAATGTCATGTTTTAATTAGCTAAATCGTATAATTTTCAGATTCTTAACCCGGCAGGCCAAAGCTTTAAAAAGTTAAGGATTGTTATATTGCATTTTCTACAATTCCAAATATATATATAAATTAATTAAAATCCAAATGTATTTGAGGATTATTTTAAAAAAGATTTTATTATTCAACTATAATATTTCCGAATTATTATCTATTACTGAAAATAAAATCAACAAAGTTTTAATGACACAAATAATAAAGTAATAAAAATTTTACTAAGGGATGAACCATTTGACGGTAATTCTGTTATCCAAAACTAACAACTATTATAAAGTAACAGAGCGATAATATTATTTTGGCAAACCAAAAAGCAAGCTGAATTTGAAAATTTCTGAAATTAAATAAATGCAATACTGAAACTGCAATAATTATAAATGTAAAAAAAATATAATCGGGAACAGATTCATTTGGGTGGTATATATAAAAATAATTTTCTTTTGAAAGAGAATATGCTTTTACATATTTCATAAAAGGCGTTACCTGAAGTTTTACGTCAGTATTCCTGAAGCTGTTTTCAGTATTTGCCAGAGAAGCAATAAAATGATAACCGTTGTCCGTTTCAACAATATATCCAGTGGTGCTCTCAAAATTATATTTGGTAAGCTTTTCATCAATTGTTTTTGCAGGCAGGAAATTATCAACAATCATAAAAACCGATACAATTATCAATAAAACAGAAGTGATGTATTTCCAATTGTTAATACCTTTTAACTCTCTCAGTTCAATTGACTTTTCAGCAGGCTTTATATATTTTTCAAGATAGCTGGTCATTTTTTACAAATATGAATTATTACCCAGTAAAATGGAATATTCACAAATTAATAGGTGAATCTGATAATTGCTTCTTCATATTCAGGGAAAGACAAAAGAAGTTCTTCCCTATCTGCCATTTCAAAATCTGCAAAATCGAAACCGGGTGCTACAGTGCACCCTACAAGACTATAACCAAAGCTCTCTTTTTTTATATCATCAGCAACTGATGCTGCAAACCAGCAGTTTTTAGGAACAGTAAACTGAAGTGTTTCATGTTTTTCCGGGTTATTCCCAAGATTAGTAATCACAAGAGCTCCCTTTTCGTTGATAATAAAAATATTTACTGAATCCCCATAATAAAAATGCCATGTTTCATCAGATTTTATTCGATGAAATGCCGAAATATTGTCATTGCAAAGTAAAAAATATATTGATGTTGCAAAACATCTTTCACCTTTGAATCTCTCTGGTAATGCTTCACTGCTGACATACTCATCAGAGCGGTATACTTCTCTAAAGTAACCTCCTTCCGGATGTTTTTCAAGTTTAAGCTTATCAATCCAATATTCGGCTGAAAACTTCATTTTATTATTTTGGAGTATCTGCTTTGGGTATAGGTTTATTATTGTTTTTCTTTTTCTTTTCTCTTTTATATTTTGGGGGAAGATACTTTTCGTTAAAAAGATATAATAAGCGAAATGTTATAACATTATTGTACTGTTTTCTGTCCCATTCAGTAACGCCATTATTAAAATGGCGATCTCTTATTTTTGCTATGGAGTAGGAATACCTGACATTGAACTTAAGATGCTTCCATATTCTAAATCGAAGATCAAACAGCCATTGCCAATCAGAAGTTTTGTATGGATACTTTACCAAATTTGAATCAACATAAACTCCATGTTCCATTTCTTTTTTACTTACAAGCCTACCCCAGGAAAAACCGGTACCGAATGTCCAGGTTGACCTATCCTCAAACATAATCAGCATTGGCACTTCCAAATAATCTAAATTCAACTTATAATAAGGTAAAGGGCTGGTATCTCCCACATAAACCGGATATTTACAATAAGCGCCTTTTTGATTATAAAGTGTCTCTAATCCGAAAGAGAATCTATGCCAAATAGGAATTATTGCTGTAAAACCGCCATTAAATCCAACCTTACTGAATCCATATACTTCATCACCATCAACCTGTGTAAGGTTCATTCCGGCAATTATACCACCTTTAATCTGTTTATCGACCTGAATATCACCATTTTGTTCATTTGTTTTTTTCTGTGAAAATCCGATAGTCCAAATCAGAACCGGCAATAAAATTATTAATCGTTTCATTGTATATTTTATGTAGCTAAAATACAAAATTAATTAGTTTCGTTTTTAGGTATTTTCATAGAAAGATTTATTCTCTTTCTTTCCTTGTCAACAGCAATAACTTTTACCTGAACTTTCTGATTTAATTTTACAACTTCATTAGGGTCTTTTACATATCTGTCGGCAAGTTGGCTTATATGTACCAATCCGTCCTGATGTACACCTATATCTACAAAAGCTCCGAAAGCCGTGATATTAGTAACTATTCCCGGCAAAATCATATCAGGGCGAATATCTTCAACTGAATGAACCGATTTATCAAACTCAAAAAGGTCAAAATGCTTTCTTGGATCTCTGCCAGGTTTTGAAAGTTCATTCATAATATCATTTAGTGTTGGCATACCTGTTTTTTCTGTAACAAAATCTTCAAGTCTAAGTTGCTTTCTTAGTTCTTCATTTACCATAAGGTCATTTATGGTGCAGCTAAGCTTTTTTGTCATCTTATTAACAGTGCCATAGCTTTCAGGATGGACAGCGCTTTTGTCAAGTGGGTTTTCAGAATTAAAAATTCTGAGAAAGCCGGCAGCTTGCTCAAAAGCCTTATCACCAAACCTTGTGACTTTTTTAAGTTCTTCTCTAGCCTTAAAAGCACCGTTTTTATTCCGATATTCTATAATATTTTTGGCTAATACAGGTCCTACACCTGAAACATGCTGTAAAAGTTCTTTACTGGCAGTATTTACCTCAACTCCAACCATATTAACACAACTAACTACCACATCTTCCAAGGCTTGTTGTAATAGGTTCTGATTAACGTCATGCTGATACTGCCCTACCCCAATTGATTTTGGGTCAATTTTAACTAATTCGGCTAAAGGATCCATTAGTCTTCGCCCAATTGACACAGCTCCTCTGACAGTAACATCGTACTGAGGAAATTCTTCCCTTGCAATTGATGATGCTGAGTAAACAGATGCTCCGCTTTCGTTAACAACAAGCGCAATAATATCTTTATCGAATTTGATTTTTTTAATAAATTTTTCTGTTTCTCTTCCAGCTGTTCCGTTTCCAATGGCTATTGCTTCTATTTTATATGCATTAACCAGGTAAAGAATTTTATTTATTGATTCTTTGATTTCATTATTTGGTGCATGAGGGTAAATTGTTTCATTATGCAATAACTTCCCTTGTTTATCAATGCATACCAGCTTACAACCTGAGCGAAAACCAGGGTCAATAGCGAGAACGGTTTTCTGCCCTAAAGGAGGAGAAAGCAAAATCTGCCTTAAATTTTCAGTAAAAACTCTAATTGCTTCAATGTCGGCTCTTGCTTTTGCCGCCTGTCTCATTTCTGTTTCCATTGAGGGCTGCAGAAGTCTGTTATAAGAATCTTTAATTGCTATTTTTACTTGTTGTGAACAATCGTTATTATCTTTAATAAAATAACGCTCAATAATCTGTATAGCTTTTTCTTCATCTGGTTCAATAACAAGTTTTAAAAAGCCTTCATTTTCGCCTCTAAACATGGCAAGAATGCGGTGAGATGGTGATTTTA
>CAZELC010000214.1:0-5541 GCA_964512865.1 uncultured Bacteroidales bacterium | reverse complement strand
AGGTGCTTTCTCGGAAACCTTTTATAAATCAGCCGGTTGTCTTCGCACCATTTCAAAAAACTATCATTCATTCCATCTGCCGAATCAAAGTCGGTAAAGAGGTTTTTCTCAGGGCAGGTAATGTGTCTCCTTTTATCAAGGATTGCCAATACGATGTCTTTAAAGTCCATAACCGTTAGTTTTTCGTTAGTAATTTATTTTGATTCTAACGGTACAAATTCAGAATTAACTGTAATAGGATTAACCATTTTCAACTACTACAAAATTAATTCAACGACAAAGGCAATTCAAGGGAGTTATAACCTGATTTAATAACGATGATTTACTACAGAAAAAAACAGGTCGTTTTACTTGGTTTTCTTTGAGGTAGCTTTTGGTTCTCTTGCCAGAATAATATTTTTTTCGCTGGGGTTCCTGATAATGACTATTTTATGAGCTGCACACCATTCAATAAATGCTTCTGAAGGATTCTCTTTATCACTAAAATCGCTTATTAAAGAATCTTCAGAACATGCTATTGATTCTCTTTTAGAGAGAAGTTTAAGTATTAAATCGGTGTAATTCATGTAGAATTATTACCTTAATTTAATTTGATAAGGTTGTTTCTTATTGCAAATCCGACAAGGTCGGCAGTGTTTTTACATCCTGTTTTTCCCAACAAATTACTTCTGTGACCTCCGGCTGTTCTTGGGCTTATAAACATCGTATCAGCAATCTCCTTATTAGTAAAACCCTTGCATATAAGCTGCAGAACTTCAATTTCGCGTTTTGTAAGCTTTTCATTCATCAATGCTTGCTCCTTTTCAGAAGTTTTCTTCTGCATGAATGAATTAGTAATTGCAGGTAGCAGTTCATTGGAAAAATAGTTCTTACCATCATGAACAATAGTAATTGCTTTAATCAGTTCATCTTCTTCGACATTTTTAAGGAGAAATCCTTTAATACCAACTTCAAGCATTTTAACAATATATTCTTCTTCACCGAACATTGATAGAACAATTACTTTAAGGTCAGGAAATTTTCTCAACGCAATCTGAGTGGCTTCAATACCATCCATTACAGGCATTTTTATGTCCATAAGGACAATATCAACTTCTTTGTTATCTAGTAAGTCAAGTATTTCTTCGCCATTTGCAGCTTCGCCAACTATGACAATGCTTGGGTTTTCATTTAAAAGAAGGCGTAATCCATTACGAAAGATCTGCTGATCTTCTGCTATTGCGATGCGTATTTTATCTTTCATCTTTTTAAAATTTCTAAAGAAAACATTACTAGGGTGTAAAAATATTCAAAAAATATAAGAATTACAAAAATTAAGTATTTTTATTTATTACAATCTTAACCTGTGTGCCTTCATTTGGCTTACTTATGAAGTCGCATATACCATTCAGAGATTTTGCCCTAGCCAGAATATTTTTTACTCCCATTCCCGAAACATTTGATCCGAGTACTCTTTCAAAATCAAAACCTATCCCGTCGTCTTTATATAAAAGTGTTATTTTATGCGAGTCATTTTTTATTTCAACATCAATATTATTTGCGTTAGCATATTTATTCGAATTATTAATCAGTTCAAGAACTATTCTGTACAAGTTTATCTCAATGTTTTTAGTGAATCTGGGATTAATTTCATCGCATCTGAACTCTACCAAGCCTGGTTTTGTGTTGTTTACTTTTTCAATAAACAGGCTAATTGCGGTTTCAAGCCCGAAGTCATTAAGTACATTTGGTGTCAGGCTGTTTGCGTAAAGCCTTATATTTGAAATTGCTTCAGAGACAAGTTTTTTCAGGTATTGAATATAATTATCTCTTTCCTCCGGCGATTTATCTTTTTTCTGTAATAGAGAGATGTAAATATTTATAGTTGATAGCATTGAACCAAGTCCGTCATGCAATTCTTCGGCAAACATTTTCTTTTCTCTTTCCTCAGCCTCAATGATTTTGCTAAGTACTTCGTTTTGAAGCATCTTGTCTTCAGTAATATTTCTTGCTATACCGAACACTTCTTCTGGTTTACCCTTTTTATAATTTACAAAATAACTGATTTCAAATGTCAGCATTTTGCCGTTTCTTGCTTCCACTTCAATTTCATGACTTGCATGATTATCTTTTGCTGCAATTGTTTTGTTAAACACCTTTTTTACCGAATCATAAGTTTCTTCGTTTAAAATGGTTTTAATCGAAATTTCTTTAGTGAATTTTCCTGTGATAAGATCCTGACCGATTGGGTTTATCGAAATAAGATTTCCTTTTATGTCAACAGTAAAAATGATATCATTATTTTTCTCAATAAGGTTTCGAAATCTGAACTCGCTTTCAATTAACGCTGCTTCGGCTTCTTTAAGTTCTGTATAATCTATCATTGACCCAAGGAAATTATTATTCCCTTCCGTAATGGCATTTATAATTACCCAGCAAACAGATTTGTCTTTTTTCTTAAGCTGGCACTGGAAATTAGTTACCTTACCATTTTTATTAAGAAAGTTTGTAAGTCTGTTTCGGTCGTTTTTATTTACATAGAAGTCATTAACATTAACCTTTGTAACGTCCATTATAGAATCAAAACCGAACATTTTAACAAAAGCATTATTGCAGGTTATTATTCGTCCTTCATTATCCGATTGATAGATAGCAGCAAGATTTGTTTCGAAAAGGTTTCTATACCTGTTTTCGCTTTCCTTAAGCGCACGTTCAGTTTTTTTCCTTTGAGTGATATCTCTGGCAACAGCAATAATTTTTGAAACATTACTAACTTCATCAAGCTCAATACTTGCATTTATTTCAAGATAGCAGGTGTCATTATTTTTTTTGAATATCCTGAATTCAATAATTTTATTGTTTTTGGTGATAATAAGGTCTTTAACTTCGGCTCTGGCAAATTCAACATCTTCATAATGAACAAATTCAGTAAACTTTCGACCAATTACTTCATAGGTATTATATCCAAGAATATCCTTAATATTTGGGGAGACATAACGTATAAAACCTTGTATATCACAGAGTAAAATAAGATCAAAAATCCCATTAATAATAGCTCTGTATTTGTTTTCGCTGTCAAGAAGTGCTTTTTCAACATGTTTTTTTTCACTTCTCAGTTTTGCTTCCTTGAGTTCTCTTTCGATAGAAGGAATGAGTCTTGAATAAGTTTCTTTTATAATATAGTCAACAGCACCAGCTTTCATAGCTTCAACAGCAGTTGCTTCGCCTGTTTTTCCTGATATTACAATGCAAGGTGTGTCGATATTGTTTTCTTTTAGAATTCTTAATGTTTCAAGCCCTGTAAACTGCGGGAGCATAAAATCTGTAATAATTATATCCCATTCCTCATTAAGAGCTTCAATCAATCCAGCTTCAGTATCAACAACTTTGGAGTTTACTTTAAATCCACCTTTATTTAATTCACGAAATAAAATTAATGCATCATTTTCTGAGTCTTCAATCAATAAAAGTCTAAGCTCTTTATCCATTTCAATCGATATTTATTGTTTTAGGTAATTCATTAAAATCAATCCAGAATTTATTTATACAAAATACAAGTGTTTTAAACTCATTAAAATCAATTGGTTTAATAAGATAACTGTTAGCCCCATTTTTATAGGAATTGTAAATGTCATTTTTTTCTCCCGATGATGAAAGAATAATTACCGGTACGTTAACAGTTAGCGGGTTTGACTTGATATATTGCAATACTTCTGTTCCGTCAACTTTTGGAATTTTAAGGTCAAGAATAATTAATGAAGGCAAATTTTCCGCTTCGAACTGATATTTCCCTTTTCTGAATAGATAATCAAGCGCTTCAGCTCCATCCCGCATTACGTTAATTTCCGTATCTATTTCATTTTTTCTGAAAGCCATTAAAATAAGCTCTTCATCATCAGGGTTATCTTCAACGATAAGGATTGATTTTTTATATTCCATAATTAATGGTTTACTGTTGAAAACTGAAATAAAATATTACTCCATTATCAATTTCTGATTCAGCTCGAATAAAACCGCCATGCTTAATGATTATTCGTTGAACTGTTGCTAAACCGATTCCCGTTCCTGGAAATTCATTTTGAGTATGCAATCTTTGGAAAGGTAAGAAAAGCTTTCCTATATAAGTCATATCGAAGCCAACGCCATTATCTTTTATATAAAGTACCTCATTACCATCAAGTACAAGGTTGCCGAATTCAATAACGGCTTTTTCACGTGTAGATGTAAATTTTACAGCGTTTCCAATAAGATTATCAAGGGCGATATGCACCAAATTCTTATCAGCGTTAATGAAAATATCATTTTTTATTTTAAATTCAATATTTCTTTCCTTGTTTGCATTAATATATTCCAAGGCAATACTTTTGAATAGCTCGCTAAGGTTGAAGCTTTGAGTTTTAATATCTTTTCGTGTTATCAATGACAAATTGTGCAAATCGTCTATTAATACCGACATTCTCTTTGAAGAATCACTTATTCTCAATAAATAATCAATGGCATTTTCATCTAGTTTCGATTTGAAATCCTCTAAAAGTGCATTGCTGAAACCGTTTATACTTCTAAGTGGCGATTTGAGGTCGTGAGAAACAGAATAGCTGAATGCTTCAAGTTCCCTTGCATAAGATGTAAGTTCAATTGTTCTTTCCTGAACTTTCTGTTCCAGTTCTTCATTTATTTTAGCAATTCTTTCTTCATCCTTTTTTCTTTCATTTATATTCTGAACTGTCCCAATAACTCCAATTACTTCTCCTGTAAATGAATAGTTTGGAGAAAATGATATCCAAATCCATGTTTTTTTGTTAGTTTTACTACTATAATATTCGTAATCAGGCATTTCAATTGTTTCGCCTTCCATTACATGTGCTAATATTGTTTTGAGTTCTTCCGTCCCAAAATTAGGGAATGCATCTGGGGCAAAATTTCCTATCAAATCTGCTGAAGAAAATCCGGTAAGGTTCTCCATAAATTTATTCCAGACTTTGAATTTCATGTTTAGATCATAAACAACAATTCCCTCAGCAACATTTGAAATAATCATTTTATTAAACTTCTCTGATTCTTTGAGAGCATCTTCAGCATTTTTTCTTTTGTCAATATTTCTTGAAACAGAATGTACTTCAATGTTTTCGCCTTTTTCATTCTTAACCATATTGAGAATAATCTCAAACCAAATATAACTGTTGTGCTTTGTTTTAATTCGTGCTTCAACAGTATTTGTCAACTCATTATTTTGTATTGCATCAAACGCTTTGGAGATGATAATCTTGTCGTCAGGGTGGATAATTTCAACCGGTAGTTTACCGATAATCTCATCGGCACTATATCCAAGAACATTAACAACTGAAGGTGAAACAAACTTAAATGAAGTGTCGAAATTATGCACACAAACAAGATCTTTAAGATTGTCGTTTATCAATCTGTATCTTTCTTCGCTTTTTCTGAGCATTTCTTCAGCATTATATAAGTCGGTTTCGATAGAAATTCTTTTAAGAACTTTTTCTATTACAGATGGTAGTATGTCAATAAAATTCTGATCTTTTACAACATAGTCATAAGCACCCA
>CAZELC010000213.1:0-5577 GCA_964512865.1 uncultured Bacteroidales bacterium | reverse complement strand
AATGAGCAGAAAAATAAAATAAAACAACTTGTTGGTCAGGATCCTGTAACCTATCGTAATACTGAGCTTATTTATTCGAACGGCATTGGAGAGATGGTTGCTGAACTTGGATTTAAAACCATGCTTACTGAAGGAGCAAAACATATTCTTGGCTGGAAAAGTCCAAACTATCTGTATTGCAATGCAATAAATCCCAAATTAAAGCTACTTTTAAAAAATTTCCAACTAAGTGATGATATTGCATTCCGATTCTCACTGCAATCGTGGTCTGCTTGGCCTCTTACTGCTGAAAAATACGTGGATTGGCTTAATGCAATTAACCCTGCCGAAGAAACAGTTAACCTTTTTATGGATTATGAAACGTTCGGAGAACATCAATGGAAAGAAACGGGGATATTTGATTTTATGAGGGCATTACCAGGGCAGGTTTTTTCAAAAACAAACTTTGGATTCAGAACACCAAATGAAGTATCGGATATCCTTCAGCCGGTTGCAGCTATTCATGTCCCTTTTCCTATATCATGGGCTGATGAAGAACGAGACCTTACAGCATGGCTTGGAAATGAACTTCAGGATGATGCTTTTAACAGGTTATATGATTTTGAAGAAAAGGTAAAAGCATGCTCTGATGAAAACGTTTTACGTGACTGGAAATATCTTCAAACCAGCGATCATTTTTACTATATGTGTACAAAATGGTTTAGTGACGGTGATGTTCACAAATATTTTAACCCTTATAACAGCCCTTATGAAGCTTATGTTAACTTTATGAATATCCTTTCGGATTTTATTATGCGTGTTGATAATATTGCAACCGGCAATTACATCGAAAAAATTGATAAAGAACCTGTTATTAAAACCAATAAAGCAAAGTTAAGCAAAAAGAAACCTTCAATTAAATTAACGAAAAAGAGCTCTGCGAAAAAATATGAGTTTGATGATATTTTTAAGCTTAACAAATCTCAAATAAAAAAAATACTGAAGAATACTGATATTATTACATTGAAAACTGCTTTGTCGGGTATACCCAAAAAAACAGAAAACGTTGTAATTTTTAACCTGGGTTTTAGAACCCTTAAAGAGTACAATGCTTTGGTAATGCCTGAAGGCATCAAACAATCAAAAATTCTTAGTTGCCGTAAATCCATAATAGAAATGATTAAAAAAGTAAAGAAGTAAAACCATTAAAAAGTTTTAGTGATTATGATTTTTGTATTTATTCTTTATTTGGTCGGGTTGATAATAATTACGGTTTATTCTGCTCGCAAAATAAAAAATGAGAATGATTATGTAATTGGAGGTAAAAAAATATCGGGTGTCGGTTTGGCTTTATCTGAGCGGGCTACCGGAGAATCAGCATGGTTGCTTCTTGGCCTTACGGGTGAAGCATACGCCTTAGGCGTTCAAACAATTTGGTATGCCTTAGGTTGTGTTCTGGGAATTGCATTTATTTGGTTTGTAATGGCTAAAAGACTCCAAAAACTGACTGATGAAACAGGAGCATTGACAATCCCCGGTCTTATTTCTAAAAAATTTCCTGGTTCTGAAAGATCAATTGGGCTTTTATCTTCACTGATAATTATTTTTTTCCTGCTATTCTACATTACAGCTCAGTTCTATGGTGGTGGCAAAGTACTTA
Organism: uncultured Bacteroidales bacterium; assembly: GCA_964512865.1. Classification (GTDB taxonomy): domain Bacteria; phylum Bacteroidota; class Bacteroidia; order Bacteroidales; family CAIWKO01; genus CAZELC01. Next base: position 3,938 of record CAZELC010000213.1, on the reverse strand, counting down.
ATGATACGTTTGGTATTCACGAAATATGGGGAATAGTAATAGGCTCAGGAATAGTAATTATGTACTGCTTTTTCGGAGGTTTTATAACAGTAGTTGCTACTGATATTTTTCAGGCAATACTAATGATAATTACTCTTATTGCTTTGCCTATAATGCTACTTTTTATTGCCGGCGCACATAATATTGATATTTTAAATAAAATGGCTTACTCTGCCGATATCCATTATTCAATTACAGGTGGTAAAACCGGGTTGACAGCATTTTTATTGGTTGTTAGCGGTTTGAGTTGGTTTCTTGGATATATGGGGCAGCCACAACTTCTTACGAGAATGATGGCAATAAAAAATCAAAAAGATATTATTGCAGCAAAATGGGTTGCAATTATCTGGACATTGATTGCCTACATTGGTGCTTTGGCAATTGGTTTTATTGGATATGAACTTGTAATTGGAGGAATTATTACCGGAAAAGATGCCGCACTTAATGCCGACTGTGAAAAAATACTTCCTGTGGTTATAAACTTTTTTGTCGGACCGATAATAGCAGGATTACTGATTTCAGGAGCAATTTCAGCAATGATGTCAACTGCTTCGTCAGAAATAATTCTCTGCTCCTCAGCTGCCGCAGAAGATGTTTTCCCTGCCGTTTCAAAAAAGAGACTTTCGCAAAAACAAATGCTTAACTTAAATAAAATTCTTACACTCGCCGTTGGAGTAATTGCATTTATTATGGCAATGACAGTAAGTAAGTCGGTGTTTAAACTGGTTTCCTATGCCTGGTCGGGAATTGGTTCATCTTTCGGCCCTGCACTTATCCTTCTCCTTTTTTGGGAAAAACTTTCAAAAGCCGGAGTTATTGCTTCTCTACTTACCGGTTCAATAAGCACAATAATTTGGAGTGAGACATTAGCTGGAGTAACAGGTGTTTCAGAAAGGCTTGCAAGCTTTGTCCTTGCGTTTTTTATGGCAATACTGTTTTCTTTTCTATTACCTGAAAGAAAAATAAATACGATATCATAAAATAATATTTTAGACTGTTTCAACTATTAATTATGAATTCATTATGAAAAAGAACTTAATTATAACCATTATTGCTGCTGTATTTTTGTTGCAAAAATCGTATTCTCAGGATGGGAAAGCTCTTTTTTCAGGAGTCGTTGATTCAACCAAATACTCTATTGATACTGTCATAAGAAATGTAAAGTTCAAAAATTCTGAATACCTTATTATTTTCGCGAAAGATAAATATAATGAAAAGCAAAAACCATATACTGAAGGTGATATTTACTTTTCACCTATCACAGTGATTATTTATGATATTGTTGCTTCTTTACCTGTGTTTTCAGTTAAGTATGATGAAAACGAGTTTTTCTTTTTCAGGAATTTGGAAAATGACAGCACTAAAGATGCACGATGTTTTGTGGGAATGCTCAGCGCCGGTGGTGGTTCAGGTTATATTGGTACAATTTTCAGTATTTTAATCAATGATAAACCTAAGCTTGTCCCATTGTTTGACTTCTCTGAACTTTCACACCTTGCAGTTAATTTATCAGGCAATGAATTCATTCATATTGAAGGTATTTGGAACTTTAACGAAAATGAAGCTCACTTTTCCGAACACAGATATATAATTAGCACAAAAACAATTAATGGCGAATCCGTAATCAATAAGAAACTTGGTAAAACAAAAGGAAAATATTCTTCTTTTGATGAAGATATGCCTGTTGATGAAATTTTTAAGAAAATTTTCGAAAAAGAATCAAAACTACTTAAGAATATTGACCTCAATAAATTTACTTATGTTTTTTAATTTTTATAATTATTAATCCAAATCATTATCTATGAGACAATTATTTATTATTCTTTCGCTTTTGTTAATATTTTCTGCTAAAGCTCAACAAACTCAAAAAGCCGAATCTTTATACCCTTTTCAGAACTATTATATAAATTTGGATAAATTAGCAGTAATTGCTGTCGATATTATTCCTTCAAAAAATTTTAAAACTGAAAGTAAGTATGCATGCCGTTTTCAGGCACCAGTATGGTTTAAAACTTTTCCTGCAAAAGTAGTATATGAAGATAGAACTTTTAGTATAAATGAAAAAGAAGAAATTGAAATTAATTCTATCAAAACATCATCGGTGAAAACTATTCCAAATAAGGATGAAGATATTAAAACTGAAAATGTATCAGGTGGAAACTTTCTGTTTGTAAGCGATGCAGGTGTTGTTAACGTAAAAAGATTATGGGGAAATTTCGGATACGCAGTACGAATATATGATGCAGAAGGTAACGAAATAAGAAACTTTAGCTTCGAACATACAAAATATGTATATAAAGAAAATGTCAATTATGCTTACCCATATCTTAACTTTTTAACCTATACGCCAATTTGTGGGGTTTTTACTTCCTACGATGATAACTATAAAAAAACTCTTATAATTAATCTGATTGATGGTAAAACAAAAGAAATTAGTATGCACATTAATGGTATAATAAGAGCAGAAGATGAGAAAAACATTAATGGTTACATTACTATGGATAACGACAAAAAAGTTGTTACGGCTTATTTAAACGATTCGAAATTTAATCTGGAAGCTTCCAATTACTATTATTCAGATGCTGAAACCATTGTCAAAGATTCAGTTATTTTTGTCGCAACATATTCTAAACTTGCAACCGGTTCTTCGCTTACTGCACATAGTATAAAAAGCGGTAAACTTTTATGGGAAGCTGATGTTAAGCAATTCAATGCTGATCATTCCGAATATTATAATAATGTAATTTTAAGCATTTATGGTGATAAAATAATTATGGAAGGAACTGAAGCTTTTGGAAGCTACTTGCAGATTTTTGATATAAATAATGGTAAGCGTTTGTTCCTTGCAGGGGATTTTAAGGATAATAAAAAGGATTAAGAATTTTATTAGCAGATTGAAGTTATACTTCAAATGTTTTTCCCTCTTCAGCGAGATAAGTTTCTTTAAAAACTGACCGAGCTTCGTTTAGAAGCGGTTCCAGCTCATCATAACGTGCTGAATAATGCCCGATAAGCAGTTTTCTTGCTTTTGCTTTTAACGCAATCGTAGCAGCCTGAATAGTCGTAGAGTGTTGTTTTTCTGCTGCATCTTTCTCTCTCTCATTCATAAATGTAGCTTCGTGATATAAAATATCCACATTTTTTATGACTGGAATTATACTTTCAGTATAACCTGTATCTGAGCAATATGCAAAAGAAAGCGGCATATAAGGTTTGTATGTAAGCTGCTCATTCTTGTATGTTGTTCCATGTTCATCAGTGTAGTCGGCACCGTCTTTTATTTTATCCATCTCTTCAACAGGAATGTTTATCTCTAGTATTGCTTCTTTTCTAAGATTAAGACGCCTTTTTTTCTCTTTAAAAAGAAAACCATAAGTTGGTATCCGGTGAATAAGGTTGAAAGCTTTTATTATCAGTTGCTCATCTTCAAATATTACTTCAGGTTTATCAGATAGCAAACTGTGGAATTGAAGACTGAAGTTCAAATTTGTAAGCGATACATTCAACTGCAAATTGATTATTTCTTGGAGTTCGGCAGGTCCGTACACATGCAGTTCATTTCGCCTGCCAAGCAGATGCATTGTGAAAATGAGCCCCATAAGTCCTAAATAATGATCTCCGTGCAAATGAGAGATGAAAATATGGTTTATCTTCTGTATTTTAAACCGGTATTTTCTAAGTTGCATTTGCGTACCTTCACCACAGTCAACAAGAAAGTATCTTTCATTAATGTTGAGTATCTGTGCACTCGGATACCTTGTGGATGTTGGTGCTGCCGAGCTGCTTCCGAGTATAGTGAGTTTGAGAGACATCCGTATATTTTGTTTAGTTAAGTGTAAAAATAAAAAAATCCCGCTAATTAGCGGGATTTTTTTATTTTTTATATGATGATAATTTTT
>CAZELC010000212.1:0-5597 GCA_964512865.1 uncultured Bacteroidales bacterium | reverse complement strand
CAACCTGAGTTTGTTTATAAAAGTATTGATGTTAATAAATTTAATATTGGTCTAAATAAAATTAAGATAATAATTTCACATGAAAGAAAAGAACCCAATTCAAGCTATAAATCTAATCCTTGCGCACTTATTTATAATTTTGTCTTTGAATATACAACGAATTATTATTTGAGTAAGTTAATAGAGGAAGAAATGTTAAAGGAAACTATTATATTTAGCAGATACTTTCATTATTATTAATAAAATGCAAAGAACAGTAAATGGATAAAAAAGTACCAAGTCCAAAACTTCAAAAATGGGGAATTATTTTTTCGATAATCGGAGCTGCTTCTTCCGTAGTTATTGGAATTATTGCAATTTATCTTACTTGTCAAATTGCAGCAACCGATAAAACAGTTGATACTATAATTCAATCCAATAAGATACTCGCAGAATCAAATGAAAAGTTGAAAGATTTAATTGTTGAAACGAGAAATTCACAAAAGAAACAAGATACAATTATAGCTAATAATAGGGTTGAGCTTTTAGTTATTAAACAGCAATTTGAATTAGACAGAGATATTGCAGCTGGTGAAAATAAGTTGATTCTAAGCAAATATCAAAGAAAGATGGCAGATTTAATTATAGATTTATTGCGTTTGGACAATTTTTTTAAAGAAAGTTTTCTTCAAAAAACAAAAGAAGAAAAAAGCATTGAACTAAATCCGATTACAATTCAAATAAATAATCTTGAAAAAGAACCTCTTTTAAAAAATAATTTGAATTGGAAAATATTTAAGGAGCAATATCATCAATTTGTTAACGAAATGACTTCTTTTAATACAAACGAGGTTATTAATGTGAAATATGGGAAAAGTGAAATTAAAGATTCAAATACTTACATGCTGTTATGCTTTGAAAGTTTTTTTGAAAAAATAAGGGAAATGAAGGATTTTCAGGACAAAAAAATTGAAGAATTCCTTGAAAAGAACAGAGAAAAATATTTGTATACAAATTAAGTTTCAGACTACCCAGCTAGTTTACTAAGGTTAATTTTATGGATTTTATTTAACCTTGGTATTGAAGTGAATCAAAGTTTTTTGTCTTCGGTTTTTAACTCCTTGGTTGGTTAAGTAGTAAATCAATTATATTTAATTGATTATTGTGATATGAAGCGAATAATTTATTTTCATATTTTCAAATCGTCAAATTATCACATTATCACATCGAATAATATTTTTGCAAATATCCTCAAATCTTTTTACCTTTACACTATCAACATATAACTATTGCCGGAAGTGAGAACCGCCGTTATTGCTGCTTTGTTTTCTTTGTTTTGCTTTTTCTCAAGCGGACAAAATACTGTGCTGTCGTTCGGTAATAGCGCATCCGGAAAGGAAGAACTTCCCGTCGTTAAAAGAAATGTTCTTGATAAAGGTCTGGCAGGTGTTGAAGTATCTCACAAAATCAGCGGCGCAACCATTACTTATAAAAATATTGCAGGAGCTTCATACAGCTTCTTTAACCTTAATGGTTTTTCAAAGCTTCATGAGGTTGGCAAACCTGCCCTGCCTGCAAATATTGATCTTATAGCTTTGCCCCGGAATACCGATTACCGTTTACAGGTTATTAAAAGTAGGAAACTCACTTATAAAAACTACACAATTCATCCTGCATTAAAACCTGCAACAGATACTTACGGTGATGCTGAGCCTGCCTTTGAAATAGATTCTGCTTTTTATGCTTCCGATATTACCTTCCCTGATTCTCCTGTAAAGATTATTGAAGTTATTAAGGTCAGAGGAGTTGATATAGCTGTTGTTCAGGTTTGTCCGGTACAGTATAACCCATTAAGAAAGACAGTAACCGTTTATCCTGATATTAAATACAGACTCGAATTTTATGGTGGTGATGGTTTCTTTAACAATGAAAATATTTCTAAATCGTTTTCGGAATATTTTTCAAATTATGTTTTAAACTCAAAAGCAGTTAATGATGATTTTATCTTAAAGAAGCAACTGCTTGAAAATGAAAGTAAATCTGCATCTTCAGCTAAGAATTATATCATTATAACGCAGAATGATTTTCTTCAGGCTGCCGATTCTATTGCTTTGTGGAAGCAGCAGCTCGGTTATTCAGTCGAGATAATATCGCGATCACAATGGTCGGCGGATTCTATAAGGCAGATAATAAAATCACGCTACCAGAGCTGGACGCCAAAGCCTGATTATTTCCTTATCATCGGAGATCATACAAAAGTTCCGGGAATGATACTTCAAGACCCTTATTATCTTGAAAACTTTGCGACAGACCATTATTATGCATGTATGGATGGTTCTGCAGATTATTTCGCCGACATGGCTTATGGCAGAATTGCTTCAACAACTCTTGCTGATGCAATGATAGTTGTTAAGAAGATAATCAACTATGAAAAAAATCCTCCGTCAAACGCTGCTTTCTACACTAATGGTCTTAACTGTGCATATTTCCAGGATGATGATACTTCGGGTTACGAAACCAGATGCTTTTCAAAAACAGCGGAAGATGTCAGAAATTATATGCTCGGACAGGGATTTAAAGTGAAAAGAGTATATTCTGCTAAAACTTATGTTTCGCCAACTCACTGGAACAATAATTTTTATTATAGTGGCGAACCAATGCCCGACTCATTAAAAAAACCTGCATTTATCTGGACAGGAACCACTTCAGATATTAAAAATGAAATAAACTCAACTGACGGAAAGCTTTTTGTGTTTCATCGCGATCATGGCTTTAAAGATATAACAAACACCGGAAATTATACAGGTTGGACAACGCCAAAGTTTGACTGCTCTGATGTTGGCACTTTAACAAATAGTGATAAGCTACCTGTTGTATTCAGCATTAATTGTTATACCGGCAAGTTTATGTTTCCTGTCTGTCTTGCCCAGAAATTCCTTCAAAAGAGCAGTGGAGGAGGTGTAGGAGTTTTTGCTGCTGCGAACATGAGTTTGAGTGGTCCGAATGATGGTCTTTCGGAAGGATTATTCGATGCAATATGGTCAAACCCCGGACTTGCCGCACATTTTACTGGCTTCGGTGCCGATCCGCAGGGAACGCCAACACCGCATTTGCCAATATATACAATGGGAGATGTGCTGAATCAGGGATTAATAAGAATGGTTCAAACCTGGGGCATTGATAAATATACATTTGAGATAATGCAATACTTCGGTGATCCTGCAATGAAGATATGGACATCTCAACCTGTTAATATTACTGCTTCTGTTCAGGATTCGATGCATTGTAAAGATACCGTATATGCAATAAGTTCATCAAACTGTGATGACTGCCTGGCAACACTTGTTGTTGACGGGGTTTTATATTCGGAAACACAACTGTCAGGAGGTTCCGGAACTTTACATTTTCCTGCATTTACAGGCGGTAATGTGATTATTACTTTATCAAAACATAATTACAAACCTTTCATCAAAAATATTCCTGTTCAGAATAATTGTCTTAAAGCAAAGTTCACCGTCAGTGCAAATAGTTATTGCGCAGATGAGAATATAGTATTTACAAATGCTTCTACGGGAAGTATTCTAAGTTATAACTGGAATTTTGGCGCTGATGCAGTACCTGCAATAGCAAATACTCAAGGTCCGCATACTGTTAGCTATCTGACTTCAGGAAATAAAACAATTACCTTAAAAGTTAAAAGTGCAAATGATAGTGCTTTTTATTCACAACAGGTTTACATTGAGCCGTTTTGTTCTTATATAATGCCTTACAAAGGCTATTCGCATATTGGTGTTTGCAGTGGAGTTTTGTACGACAATGGTGGTGATGCAGGATATTCGGTATATAGTGCCGATACAACAACAATTCAGGTTACGGGTTCTTCAAATATCACTTTAAATATTGTTGATTTCGATGTACAGGCAGGAAGTAATGGAAACTGCAACAGAGACAGACTTGAGATTTATGATGGTCCAAATACAGGTTCTGCTTTGATAGGAAGCTATTGCAATACACAGGGACATTTTCCGCCTAATACTATTACTTCTTCAGGTGGTGTGATAACCTTAAGGTTTGTTTCTGATTCGGCGGTTAATGGAAGAGGTTTTAAAATAGAGTGGAACTGCGCTCAGAATGATTCAGCTCCTAATCCGAATTTTTATGCAACTCCATATAAATCATGCACCGGAGAAGTAGAATTTTTTGATGTTTCAACAAATAATCCCGTATCGTGGCATTGGAATTTTGGAGACGGTGAATATTCTTCTCTTCAGAATCCGGTTCATGTTTACAGTTCAAACGGTTCTTATACTGTTTCCCTTGAAGTAACAAATTCTCACGGAAGTAAAACAATAACAAAAGCTGATATAATTCTTGTAAACAGACCGACAATTACAGAAGTAACTCATGCGAGTATTTGTAGTGGAAGTACAGCTGTGCTGAAAGCTGTTTCAGAAGGCACGGTTAACTGGTATGAAAACTCAACAGGAGGAACATCAGTAAATACTGGCGAGGTTTATACAACACCGGTGCTTAACTCCGACAAAACATACTGGGTAGATGTTACCAATAATAATAACGGACTTCTGCTGCCTGTTGATACCACTATAGGTGCAGGACTTTTTTATGCCGGTACAACAACACATTATCTTATTTTCGATTGTTACCAGACTGTGAGACTTTTATCTGTAAAAGTTTTTGCAAAAACATCAGGTAACCGTCAGATAAAATTGCTTGATGCTTCAGATAATATATTAAAAGATACGGCTGTAAATATTCCACAAGGTGAAAGCAGGTTAATATTAAATTTCAATATTCCTGCCGGATATAATTATAAACTTGTATGCCCAGGAGCAAATAATCTTTATCGTAACAGTACCGGAGCGGTTTATCCATACAGGAAAGACGGATATATTTCTATTAACGGCAGCTCTTTCACCAATCCGAATTATTATTATTTCTTTTATAACTGGGAGATTGATTTGCCGAAGTGTATAAGTCCGAGAATTCCTGTAAATGCCGTTGTATATGATTCTGTACCACTGGCGCATTATACTTATATTCAAAATGACAATGTGATAAGCTTCATAAATAATTCACATCATGCTGCAAGTTATTACTGGGATTTTGATGACGGAGCATTCTCAGGCTTAACTTCTCCTACGCATACATATAATAATAACGGAACTTATCATGTAAAGTTAAAAGCAACCAATCCCTGCGATTCTAATATTTATATAAATACAATTAATGTCTATACCGTTGGTGTTGAAAAAATAAATGAGGAGCTTTCAGTTTCTGTTTTTCCTAATCCTGTTACGGATGAACTTAACCTTAAGTTTAATTCGGTTCATGATACAAAGGTTGAAATTTCCATTACCGATGTTTTGGGGAAAGTTTTGTGGAAGGAAGATATATCTGTTTTAACTGATTCTTTTGTGAAAAAGATAGATATGAGGAAGTTTGCATCGGGAATATATTTCATCAAACTAAATTCTTCCACTGATCAGTTTGTGAAAAAGATCGTAAAGTATTAGCAAAATATTTCTCTGCGAACCTCCGTGACTTCTCCTGTTTTCAGCGTTGCAACACCCTAAAAATATTTATTGATTATTTGGCAT
>CAZELC010000211.1:0-5601 GCA_964512865.1 uncultured Bacteroidales bacterium | reverse complement strand
CATCACCCTGAAGTGAATATTCCTTAGCAAAAGCCGGATAAGCAATATTATTAGATATCAACTGTGCATCCTTTCCGGTAAAACCATTTTCAGCTTTTGCTGAAGTAATACCAAATAAAAAAGTCACTATTAAAAAAAGACCTGCAATTTTAAATTTTAAAGTTCTCATTTTTTTGTCCTCCATTTTAAGTTCACAAAATTGTTGTTTTGATGAAGCAAAAGTACATCAGTCAATTTATTGATAGCAAATAAATTATACGCAAAGCAAAAACAACTCGACAAAACATGCAAAAATTCAAACCAGCCGACTTGTTATTATTTAAGAGAAGTTCGTTGATAAAATTTGAACTTTAAGCAAATACAAGAAGATGTTGATATCTAATTTTCAGACAATTAACAAATGAAATAAAATAATAATCCGAGGTAACGTAAATCGTTACTGATTATGAACATAACTGTTCTCAAGTTCAAAATGCGAGGTGGCGCCATCACCTTCAGCCCGAATTAACACTGAGCCGTTTGTAATATTTCCGGTTGCAGAAATAAAAATATTTTTACCGGATGAAGCAGTAAACGAAACAACCCATGGAAAAGTAGGGTTTGAAACTGTTACATTTCCATTTTCGCTTCCATAGACAATTTCAGATAAAGTAGATGTGCCTGTCTGAGTAACAGTGTAAGTTATTGTCATCGGCTCAAATGTAACTTCTGAACCTGTTGCAATACTGAATGTTTCAGGTTTGTCTTTCTTGCAGGAACTAAGCAACAATAATAAAAATGCAGCAAATAGTAAGAAATGTTTTTTCATTATGGAGGAATTAATTATTGTATTAGGATTTCAAATATAGCTATGTTTATCCAAAATACAAATATTAAATAAAAAAAGCCCTTCAGTTTTTGCAGGGCTTTATTCCGGAGGTGTGGTCCCACCTGGACTTGAACCAGGGGCCACCTGATTATGAGTCAGGTGCTCTAACCAACTGAGCTATAGGACCAATAAGAAATAGCTTTCTTATATGACTTTGCAAAATTAAGTATTTTTATAAAATCAGCAACTTTTTTTTAAAAATTATAACTCATTTGTAAAAAAGATATACTTTTATAATTATAAAAAATGATATTTACCATGAATGATAATAATTTTGGAGAACAGATTTTTAACAAAGATTTTTTTCTGCAGCAAATAGGCGGAGATAAAGGATTGTATGAAGCAATTATCTCTGAATTTGTTAAAGACCTGCCATTAAAAACAGAAGAACTGAGATCTTCCATTGAAAATAACAATTATAACGATGCAATACACTACTCTCACAGTATAAAAGGCATGTGTGGTATTATTGGCGCCAATGTGCTGAGAGCCGTTTCAGAAAAAATCGAAGCACTTGCAAAAAATAATAGTAGTTTTGAAGAAATGAAACCTTTCTTTCTTCAGCTTGAAAAAGCAAAGGATGATTTTCTTAGTTATATTATTAACGAATCTTAACTAAACTCTTCCGGAAAACACCAAGTCTTCTGTATTTATCGTATCAGTATCACTTATTAGAATTGCCCTTTCCATTACAGCCTTGAGCTCTCTTACATTTCCCGGCCATGAATGTTCGACAATTTTTTTCATCGCGTTCTTATCAATATTTTTAATTGGCATTTTGTTTTTTTCGCAAAACTCATTAACGAAATGTTTTGCTAAAACCACAACGTCATTTCCCCTGTCACGAAGTGCCGGCAAGTCTATCAAAAATCCCTGGATTCTATAAAAAAGGTCTTCTCTGAATTTCCCTTCTTTAACCATATTAAAAAGATTCTTGTGTGTAGCAAGCAGAACTCTCACATCAAGTTGTATCTCTTTGTTGCTGCCAAGCCTTGTGATTTTGCTTTCCTGTAAGACACGTAAAAGTTTAGTTTGAATCTGCAAATCCATATCTCCAATCTCATCAAGGAAAATAGTGCCACCATCGGCTTCTTCAAATTTACCTATTCTTTTTCCTTCAGCACCTGTAAAAGCTCCTTTTTCATGACCAAAAATCTCACTTTCAACCAAATCGTTTGGAATTGCTGAAACATTTACTGCCACAAATGGCTTCTTTGCCCTGTTTGAATTATAATGAATAGCCTGAGCAACAAGCTCTTTTCCGGTACCGCTCTCACCTGTTATCAGCGTAAGCAGTGAACTTTTTTCTACTTTCTGGATAAGTCGCAATACTTTAAGCATCTCAGGACTTTCACCTATAAGGTTAGAATATTTCTTTCTATCGACAACAATTTCACGCAGATATTCAACCTCTTTTTTCAATTGCAGGTTGCTGTTAATATTCTTTATTGCATTTTTGAACTCAACAAACGCATTCTGGTTCTTAATAATATAGTTCTTTGCGCCAAGCTTATAAGCTTCAACAACAACAGCAACATCTTCCTGACCGGAAAAGAATATTACATTAAGATCAGGATTATACTCATGAACTTTTCTTAAAATCTCAAGACCAGACATATCTGGTAACATGTGATCAAGTACAATAATCTCCGGATTTTCATTCAACTTATCTAAAAACTCTCTACCATTCTGAAACCAGTTAACATCAAAAATCTCTTCTTCGAGTGATAGTTTAATTAGTTTGAAATGCATAGGATCATCTTCGATCACAAACACTTTTATCTTATATTTACTTTCCATAAGTTAGGCTTGGGTTATTAAAGTTGAGAATATGTCAACAAATATAATTTTTTTATCAATCAAAACTAAAATTGAACTTATTTTTGATGAAAATTTCAATTTATGATTAAGAACATAATTTTTGACTTCGGCGGCGTTATCATTGATATTGATTATAATAGAGCTATTGAAGAATTTCGAAAAAAAGGACTGGATGATTTCACAAAACATTTTACAGGTATTGAGCAATCGGAAATTTTTGACGAACTTGACAAAGGGAATATAAAAAAATCTGAATTTATTAATTACATTAAAGAACTTTATAAAAACAATCTTTCCGGAAAGGAAATAGAAGATATCTGGAATTTGATACTTATCGGAATTCCTCCACATCGAATAAAGCTTCTTAAAGAGCTTGGGAAAAACTACAGGATTTTTCTGCTCAGCAACACCAATGAAATTCATTATAAAAAGTATAATGATGACTTAATGGAAGAATATGGGATAAATGATATTTCATTGCTTTTTGAAAAGGCTTACTTTTCTTTTAAACTTAGAATGAGAAAGCCCGATAAAGAAATATTCGAATTAGCCATAAACGAAAATAAATTAATTCCGGCTGAAACATTATTTATAGATGATTCGCTGCCTAATCTACACTCACCATCAAAATTAGGGATTAACGTTTTCCATTTAAAACAAGGGAAAGACGTTTCTGAAATATTCGAAAATGGAAAACTAAAGTCTAATTGGTCTTCTCTTTAAGTTCAAGAGTTGATTTATATACTATCTGAGCTTTTTCAGATACCATAAATGCGCCATAAAAGGTTACTGTTCCTGTGCCTTTAGCAGGAGCCACCCAATTGAAACTCCATGTTTTTTTGCCATTTACCTGTGAGCCTTTATTGGTGTGAGTGATATACTTTTCTTCAGTACCACTGAATTTTGTATCTACAGAATTTGTGATAATAAGCTTACCTAAAAGCTTACCTGTTTTATTCTGTGGAGACACTTCGAATCCTATCCTTTTAACAGATGCTGAACCCGATGCAGTAGCTGAAATTGTATATGTTTTACCCGGCACATATTCATTCCCTGTTGCATTACTTGTAATCATACCGGGTTGAGTTTTTACTGTGGCATTATGGCATGAAGTACATAAAGCCACATCTGCCGGCGAACCTGTTTTTGCAGCAGGAGCACCTCCAGGATAAGACATAACTATTGTTGCAATAGTCAAAAAAGCAAGTAATAATAATACTGATTTTAGATTTAAGATTTTTGATTTCATAATATTAAAGTTTTATTAAAATTAAAAATTTTTCAGTTAAAACTCACAACATCAATCACCAATCACTGATTACCGAAACACACCGATCGCCGAATACCGATTACCGATCACCCAACAACTCTCGCATGACTATTATCAACATTTTCCAAATCCCAATTTAATATCTCATCCAAAAGATCCATCATTTCTTCTATATCCATTGATGTCACAAGTCTAAGTCTCTTACTTTTGAAATTAGGTATTCCTTTAAAATAAGTGCTGTAATGCTTCCTCATTTCATAAATACCTCTTTTATCTCCCTTCCATTCGTAAGAATTCCTAAGATGCTCCTTGACAATTTCTATCTTTTCCTTTAATGTAGGTTCAGGCAATATTTCATGAGTATTAAAATAGTGTTTAATGCTTCGGAATATCCAAGGATTTCCAATTGCAGCCCTGCCGATCATTATTCCATCAACGCCGTATTTATTTCTAGCTTCTTCAGCCTTAACCGGACTATCGATATCGCCGTTACCAATAATTGGGATATTCATTCTCGGATTGTTTTTAACCTCTCCAATCAGAGTCCAGTCAGCTTCGCCTTTATAAAGCTGCGACCTTGTGCGGCCATGAATAGTTAAAGCTTTTATTCCTGTATCCTGCAATCTTTCGGCAATATCAACAATATTTTTCGAATCTTCATCCCAGCCAAGCCGCGTTTTTGCAGTAACAGGAAGATTTGTTGATTTAACAACCTCCTCAGTAATGGCAATCATTTTAGGAATATCCTTAAGTAACCCTGCACAACAACCTTTCCCAACTATTTTATTTACAGGGCATCCGAAGTTCAAATCAATTAAATCAGGATTTACTTTTTCAGCAGCTTCCACTGCAGGTTTCATGGCTTCAATATTAGAACCGAAAATCTGGATTCCAATTGGTCTTTCTACTTCTGAAAAAGTCATTTTTTTCAGAGAACTTTTAATATCTCGTGCAAGTCCATCAGAAGAGATAAATTCAGAATACACAACATCGGCACCCAGTCTTTTGCATAATATCCTGAAAGAAGGATCTGTAACATCCTCCATAGGCGCTAACAAAAGCGGACAATCTCCAAGTTCAATGTTTCCTATCTTTGTCAAAGTTTTTTTCTAAATTTGTTGCAAAATTACCTATATTTTAATGAAAATAAAAACAGAAATACCAAATATCAGATTTTTAGAGGATAAGCCGGTTTATTTGAAACTTATCTTTTTAGTGCTTATTATATTCGTAAGCACATTATTCACAGTGTTAATCGGAATGCTTATCGGCGCTCCTTTTTTTGGAAGTGACCTTTTTAAAAGCGTGAACAGTTCCGATGGCACAATTAATATCCAATATATAAATCAGTTTAAATATCTTCAGATTGTGAGCCAGCTGGGGATGTTTATTTTTCCTGCTATTATTTTCAGCTACTTCTCATATTATAAATTATTTACAAACCTTGGCTTCAAAAAAGTTAAAATACCAGTTCTTTTAATAAGCGGATGTATCATTTTTTTATACCTGCCTCTTTCTAACTGGTTTTCGCTCATCAACTCATGGTTAAGCTTCCCCGAGTCTCTTTCAGGGCTTGAAAACTGGATGAAAAACTCGGAGAATGAAGCCAATGCTCTTACAGAGGCATTTCTTGCAACTAAAT
>CAZELC010000210.1:0-5614 GCA_964512865.1 uncultured Bacteroidales bacterium | reverse complement strand
AAGAAGCACGACTTAAGGAAAAACTTGTAAAAGACCCTGCTGATACAAATAATGGCTGCTTGTGCATGAAAATGGATGGTGCAAATATGTATTCAGATGGAATTAATATCAGATATCGAGAAATTACAGATAAATACTACGCCTGGATTAAAGTAAGTGCTGATTTTTATTTCACTGATGGTGGTTATGATGGAATGCCGTCTTTTGTTACTCACTTCAAACATAAAAAGGAAGTGTATAATTATCAAAATACGGATGTAAAGCTTGAAGAAATTCAACCTTGTAGCTGGAAAAATTTCACTGTATATTATCTGACACCAGAAGTAAGAGACATAAATGATACTTTGTCTGTATATATTTGGCATAGAGGCACTAAACCTTATTATGTTAAAAATATGCTGATTCAGGCATTGGAGCCAAAATAATAAAGGAAATTGATTGGCGAAAAAGTAATTGATACTTATTTTATTTGTGAAATATGCTAATTTTGTAATGCAACAATTAAAATTAAATGAGCGACCAGATTAAACATGAATGCGGTATTGCCTTTATCAGGCTTTTAAAACCACTTGAATATTACTTGGCAAAATATGGAAGCCCTGTTTATGGTCTTAACAGGCTTTCACTGCTAATGGAAAAACAACATAACCGTGGGCAAGATGGTGCCGGCATTGCTAATATTAAACTTGACCTTGAACCGGGCACTAAGTATATTTCCAGACTAAGATCAAATAGTCCTAATGCGATAACAGATATTTTCAATAAAATATATGATCAGCTAAAAGAGATAAAAAGAAACTCTCCTGCCCGCATAAATGATGTTCAATGGTTGAAACAAAATATTGAGTTTATTGGTGAAGTTTATCTGGGTCATCTCAGATATGGCACTTTTGGTAAAAACAATATCGAATTCTGCCATCCATTTGTAAGAAAAAATAACTGGCTTACAAAAAATCTTGTTACTGCCGGAAATTTTAATCTTACAAATGTTGATGAACTTTTTAAAAAGCTTATTTATCTCGGGCAGCACCCTGTTGAAACTTCTGATACAGTTACTATTCTAGAAAAAATCGGACATTTTCTCGATGAAGAGAACGAGGATCTTTATTATAAATACAAAGCTGACGGTTATTCCAAAAAGGATATTTCCGGATTAATCGCCGATAATCTTGATGTAAAAAGAATTCTGCAAAGAGCTTCAAAATATTGGGATGGCGGTTATGTTATTGCTGGTTTATTAGGGCATGGTGATGCTTTTATTCTTCGCGACCCTTCAGGTATCAGACCTGCATATTATTATTATAACGATGAGTTTGTGGTTGCTGCATCTGAAAGACCTGCAATTCAGACTACTTTCAATGTTTTTTATGAAGATGTAAGGGAATTGCAGCCTGGTTGTGCTCTGATTGTTAAGAAAAACGGAAAAGTCTCAGAGGAAACGATTAATGAATCTTCTGAAAAAAGAGCATGTTCATTTGAGAGAATATATTTTTCTAGAGGTACTGATACTGAAATCTACCAGGAACGTAAAAAACTTGGAAAATTTTTGGCAGGTTCTGTTATGAAAGCTATTGACCATGATCTTGAAAATACGATATTCTCTTATATTCCAAACACTGCCGCAGTTGCTTATTATGGGCTAATTGAAGAAGTTAACCACTTTTGTGATAAAATAAAAAAAGAAAAAATACTCAATCTTAGAGATAGAATTACAAAAGATGATTTGGATGAGATATTCAGAATTGGCCCACGAATA
This sequence comes from uncultured Bacteroidales bacterium, assembly GCA_964512865.1. GTDB lineage: Bacteria > Bacteroidota > Bacteroidia > Bacteroidales > CAIWKO01 > CAZELC01. The sequence goes on along the minus strand of CAZELC010000210.1, from coordinate 3,858 downwards.
GAAAAACTGGCAGTTAAAGATATAAAACTTAGGACTTTTATTACACAGGATAAGGACAGAGATGACCTGGCGGCACATGTATATGATGTTACTTATGGCTTGGTTAATAATGGTGTAGATAATATAGTTGTGATAGATGATTCAATTGTAAGAGGGACTACATTAAAGCAAAGTATTATCAGAATCCTTGATCGGTTGCTGCCAAAGCTTATTGTTATTGCTTCATCGGCACCGCAAATACGCTATCCTGATTGCTATGGTATTGATATGGCTAAGTTGGGTGATTTTATCGCTTTCAAGGCAGCAATTGAATTACTTCATGAAACAAAACAAGCTCATATTATTAGCGATGTTTATAAAAAATCTAAGGCACAGGAAAATTACGATAAAGAAGATATTGTTAACTATGTTAAAGATATTTACAGACCATTTTCAGCACAACAAATATCTGATAAAATATCACAACTTCTTACACCTGCAGATTGCAAAGCAAAAGTTAAAATTGTTTATCAGACAATTGAAGACCTTCATGATGCTTGTCCTAAAAACCTTGGCGATTGGTATTTTACGGGAAATTACCCGACACCCGGTGGTAATAAGGTTGTAAACAAATCTTTTATAAACTATATTGAAGGTAAAAACGAGCGCGGTTATTAAACTATTGGTAACTCTGCAAAAAAAGTTGTGCCTTTGTCCATGGAAGTTTCAAAATAAACTTTCCCGTTAAGGTACTTTTCAATAAATATTTTCATGCTGAAAGTTCCAATTCCTCTACCTTTTCCTTTAGTTGAAAAGGACCTTTTAAAAATTTGCAAACTTATTTCTTCAGGAATATATGACATGCTGTTAACTTGAAAAATATAACTTTTATTAGTAATTTTTGCACCCAAAATAATATGATTGTTTTCGGTTGTTTCAAGTGCGTTTTTCAACATATTACCTAGAGCTCTCATCAGTATAGTTTTGTCGCTTGTAAATTCAAAATCTTCAGTTGATTTATCAATAACAATTAACTTCCCAACACTGACTTCATGATTCTCATAAATTTCAACAAGTTCCTTAATAAATGCAATCGAATTAAGCTTTGAATTGGTCACATGTAATTCATTTCTTTCAGCAGATAACAGTAGTTTTTGAGAGTTAATTTCGTCAATAAGAGTATTTGAAAGCTTCATGATTAGATTGGAATATTCCTTAGTGTTATCCGGGTTTTCAAATAGAAGTTCTGATAAGCTTCTTATTCCGCCAACTGTGTTCATAATATCATGAAAGAATGTTCTTTCAAGAACATCTTTTCTTTTCTCATTACTGATATCATCAAAAACAAAAAGTGAAAAATTCCCTTTGTTAACAGAAAAAGGTTTTGTCCATACTCTGAGGTCAATAGCATCAAGATTTGTATTTATAACGCTGCACTCTTTTATGTCTTCAATACCATTCAAACTGTTCAATATTGCTTCAACAGCGCCGCAAGTTCTACAGAATACTGCTGTGCCGCATCCATTAATTGTATTAAGGGCAAATGTACATGACAGAATTTCTCCCGGTCTTTTACCAAGAATATCTCTTATATCTGCAACATTGAGAAATCTCAGCAGACTCTTGTTTGCATATACAGATTGCCTTTTATCGTTGAGAATAAGAAAGAATTCGTTAAAGGCATCAATTATGGAATTTGTTTCAATATAATTTTTAAAAAACTTATATTGTTCATTTAAAACTTCTCGACTCACTCTTTGCGGAGGAGCAAAATCTGTATAATCAGGATCAAATTCCGCCATTAAAGATACTATTTGTAAATAATTTCAAAAGTTTCCCATTCTTTAGGGTTATCACGGTTTGCAAAAAGATTGTTTTTATTTGCCTGATCACAGGACACGAATTTACCGTTATATGCCTTAAAACTAACCTTGTTGTTGCCCATGTCAATCATCTCAAATGTTTCCCATTCCTTTGCTGCATCTCTGTTTGCTATAAGCACATCACCATTTGGTTTATCGGCACTGACAAATTTATTATAACTGGCTTTAATATTAACCTTTTTATTTCCAAGATCGATAAGTGTAAATGTTTCCCATTCTTTTGCTTCATTTCTGTCGCCAACCAGTTTGTTGCCATTTCTCATATCTGCACATACAAACTTACCATTAGATGCTTTTAGATTTATTTTTTTTGTGGCACCAGTTGTTTTAACATCATCAATATTTTTGTTATCTGTAGCATTTGGAGGGTTACAGGCTGCAAGCAAAGAAATACAAATTACAGCAAGAAATAATTTTTTCATATTAATTAAGATTAAAATTTGTACAAAAATATTAAAAAACAATTAAGAATAGAAGAGTAAGCATATTTTTCTAATGAGCTTCCAACCAGTTATAACCAATGTTTAAATCAATTTCTACCGGAACATTAAGTGGAATTGCCGTCTTCATTTTATCAATAATCACCGGCTTTAAAAGCTCAATTTCATCTTTATGAACATCAAAAACCAACTCATCATGCACCTGCATTGTCATTTTGGATTTAAGCTTATTTTCAGTGATGAATTTATGAATATTTATCATGGCAATTTTTATCATATCGGCCGCTGACCCTTGAATTGGTGCGTTAATGGCATTTCGTTCAGCAAAACCTCTGATCATAGCATTGCCGGAATAAATATCTTTTAAGTATCTTCTTCTGCCCAAGAGAGTTTCGACGTAACCGTGTTCCTTCGCAAATTCTATGGTTTCATCCATATATTTTTTTATAGAAGGATATTTTGCAAAATACTGGTCTATTATATCAGCGGCTTCACGTCGTGGTATATTTAATCTTTCAGATAAACCAAAAGCAGAAATGCCGTATATTATCCCAAAGTTTACAGTTTTTGCTTTTCTGCGCATTTCTTTGGTCACTTCTTCCATTGGAATTCCGTAAACACGCGATGCTGTCGCACTATGAATATCGTGTCCTAATTTGAAATCTTGAAGCATATTCTCCTCTAAACTGATATCAGCAATAATGCGAAGTTCAATCTGCGAATAATCGGCTGATATAAGAACATAATTTTCGTTTCTGGGAACAAATGCTTTTCTTATCTCACGACCTTTCTCTGTCCTTATCGGAATATTCTGAAGATTTGGATTATTTGAGCTTAAACGCCCTGTTGAAACAACTGCCTGATTGAATGATGTGTGGATTCTACCTGTTCGTGAGTTTAGAAGTTGTGGTAACGAATCGACATAAGTTGATTTTAGCTTTGTGAGCGACCGGTAATCAAGAATTTTTTGTATGATAGGATGTTTATTGACAAGCTTAATCAAAACTTCCTCACCTGTCTTAAATTGCTTGGTAGTTGTCAATTTTGCATTATCAACAACTTTAAGATTCGTGAAAAGCACATCACCAAGCTGTTTTGGCGATGATATATTGAAACTTACTCCGGCATCAGTATATATCTCAATTTCAAGTGCTTTTATATCTTTTCTTAAAGATTCTGAAAACTCCTCAAGTGCATTGATATCTATTTTAACGCCTTCCGTTTCCATCGATGCAAGAACAGGAATTAATGGAGTTTCTATTTCTTCGAAAAGTTTTGTTGCTCCGTTTTCTTCAAGTTCTTTTTTAAGAGGTTCCATCAACCGTAATGCAACATCAGCATCTTCGCTAGCATATTCCTTGATTGTATCAATTTCCACTGTTCGCATACTAAGCTGGTTCTTGCCTTTTTTCCCGATGAGCGATTCAATTGGTACCGGTTCATAATTGAGATAGGAGCGTGAAAGGAAATCCAGATTATGCGCCAGGTCAGGCTGAATAAGATAGTGAGCTATCATTGTATCGAAAAGCTTACCTTTTACCTCAATATCGTACCAT
>CAZELC010000209.1:0-5695 GCA_964512865.1 uncultured Bacteroidales bacterium | reverse complement strand
TGACGATTACACACTTTCCAGGCGTGCGCCTTCGACCACTCGGCCATCTCTCCAAAATATCAATATAATTTGCAAAAGTATTATTTTTTTTATTTATTTCATTTTATATTCCTTATTTTTTTTATAAAAACAAACGTTTATAAAACAGATAATTAACTAATGTTGGTAATAAGCTTACTGTAAATTAAGATAAAATTATAAATTTGTTGAAAATATCTGAAAATGGATTTAGGAAAAATTAAAAAGACTACATTGCTTGATATAAAAAATATTATTGCTGTTGCTTCAGGTAAAGGTGGAGTCGGGAAATCAACAGTGGCAGTTAATCTGGCAGTTTCAATTGCAAAAAAAGGCTATAAAACAGCTTTGCTAGATGCAGATATTTATGGCCCATCAACTCCGATAATGCTTGATACTGAGCTTTATAAGCCGGAAACTATAAATGTTGAGGATAAATATTTTCTTATTCCTGCTGAAAAGTACGGAATTAAGATAATGTCAGTAGGGTATTTCGTAAGCCAGGAGAAAGCTCTGATTTGGCGTGGACCAATGGCTTCAAGTGTTATCAGGCAACTAATTAATGATGTTGACTGGGGCAAATTAGATTATCTTGTAATTGATATGCCTCCGGGTACTGGTGATATCCACTTGACATTAATTCAGAATTTATCATTGACAGGCGCAATCGTTGTTACAACGCCTCAAAAAATTGCACTTGCCGATGCTGCCAAGGCGATAAATATGTTTAGGCAGCCTCAAATTAATGTGCCGGTAATTGGGATTATCGAAAATATGTCGTATTTTACTCCGGCTGAGTTGCCAAATAACAAATACTTTATTTTTGGTAAAGATGGAGGGAAAGAGTTTGCTGACAATAATAATATCGACCTGCTTGGGCAGATACCATTAATTCAGAGTATTTGTGAATCTGGTGATAGCGGGCAACCTTATGTGCAAGACAGTTTAACGAGTCATGAAGTTTTCAATACTATTTCAGATAAAGTTATTGAAAAGACCGAATTGTTAAACGAGTTAAAAAAAATAACCACTAATGATTCTACAGGTGAAAGATACAATTGTAAAGAATAGTATTTTGCCATCTCAAAATATTGTTTATCTTTGCAGCCTTCAAATAATTAAGATCTATTAAAATGGCAAACGCAGAATTAATAAAAAAAGCTCAGGAAGTTATTGATCAGATTAGACCATATCTTGAAGCAGATGGTGGAAATATTAAGTTTATCGAAATTACAGATGATAATATTGTAAAAGTTGAACTTCAGGGTGCATGCCGCAGTTGTCCGATGAGCCTTATGACTTTAAAGAATGGTGTTGAGCAAGCCATGAAAAAAGCCTTACCTGAGATAAAAGCCGTTGAAGCTGTTAACCTCAATATGTAATTGCAAAATTTTCCTGAAGAACTTAAGGTTATTTATAATTTTTAATTTGTGAATTAAGATTTTTGATTTTTGGATGAGTTTTCTAAAATCAAAAGTCTAAAATAAATCGCATTTTGAATTTATTGCAAAATATCAATTAGATTTTCATGGTCTTTCTTACAATAGATATTTGGCTGCTATAGGCATTCTTCTTCCCATGCCGAAAGCCCTTGGTGATACTCTTAATATTGGAGCTGTCTGATATCTTTTATACTCATTTGTGTTTACCATGCGAAGTGTTTTGTAAACAATATCTTTGTCGAAGCCCAAGGAAATTATATCTTCAGGACTTTTTGAAAGTTCTATATATTGAAACAGTATTTTGTCAAGAATATCATACTCAGGTAACGAATCTGAATCTTTCTGGTCGAAACGCAGCTCGGCAGAAGGCGGTTTTATTATTGAATTTTCCGGAATTATCTCACTTTCTTTATTGATAAATCTTGCAAGTTCATAAACCTGTGTTTTATAAACGTCGCCAAGAACTGAAATTCCTCCGCACATATCACCGTATAATGTCCCGTAACCTACAGCAGCTTCGCTTTTATTAGATGTATTCAATAGAATATTACCAAATTTATTTGAAATTGCCATAAGAATCACAGCTCTTATCCGTGCCTGAATATTTTCTTCGGCAAGGTCATTCGGAAGATTATTAAATAATGGTTTCAGAGTGCTTTCGAAACTTTTAAATGCTTCTTCAATACTTATAATATCGTAGCTGCATTTTAAGTTTTCTGCAAGTTTTACGGCATCGTCAACAGAATGATCTGACGAAAACCTTGAGGGTAACAAAATCGCTCTTACGTTATCCTTACCAAGTGCACGTTCGGCCAATACCATAGTAACCGCTGAGTCGATACCACCTGATAGGCCAAGAACTGCTTTTTTAAATCCAAGTTTTTTGAAATAATCCCTGATGCCCATAACCAAAGCATCATGAATTAATTTTATTTTTCCGTGATTATTACAATTTAATTTATTTCCCGCAAAATGGTCAGAGTTTATAATTTGGAAATCTTCATTAAAATAATCAAGTTCACACAACAAGTTACCATTCCTGTCAATTGCCATGGAGCCACCGTCAAAAAGCAACTCTGTTTGTGCGCCAATATGATTAACATATATTACAGGCAGTTTATATTTAGAGGCGTTTCCACAAATTATCTTTTTCCGGATTTCGGCCTGATTATAATTAAATGGTGATGCCGCAATATTTATGATTATATCGGGATTTTGTCCTGTAAGCTCGTCCATTGGAGCAACAGTGTATAGAGGTTGGTTTTCCAATGTCCAAAGATCTTCACAGATGGTTACAGCCAGTTTAGTTCCGTTATAATTGATAACTTCAAAGCTTCTGTTGGGTTCAAAATATCTGTATTCATCAAAAACATCATAAGTAGGCAAAAGGGTTTTATTAATTATCTTCTCTATTTTTCCGCCGGAAAGGAAAAATGCAGAATTGTACAAGCGCTTACCTTTATCTTCATTATTTCTTGACGGACTTCCAATAATTGCTGCAATACCTTTGCATTCTCCTGCTATTTCTTTAACTGACAAATAGCATCTGTCGATAAAATCTGCAAAATCAAGAAAATCACGCGGTGGGTAGCCACAAACTGCCATCTCGGCAAAAACAATTAGTTCGGCACCATGATCTTTTGCTTTCCTTATTTCTGCTTTTACCTTTTCGGTATTCAGGTCAAAATTGCCTATATGATAATTCAGCTGAGCTAAAGCGATTTTCATTATGGATTGTTTTGTAAAAGCAAAAATATCATTAAATTATCATTCCTGTTTCAATAATTTTAAAAAAAATAGTAGGTTTGCAATAAGAAACCAAGTGGTTTTGGGAATCTTTCTTAAGAATAATTAAGGTGAAGGCTATTAATTTCAATTTATTTACAATGAAAATTAAAAAATGTCTGGTTTTGATATTGTTCTCTGCAATAATGATATCCTGCGGAAACAACGGCGACAAAAAACTTGATGTGAATGTCAGCGACATCGATTTAAATGTTAAGATAAAACGTTTCGACAAAGCTGTATTCAAGATTAATCAAAATGATATGAAAAATGAATTGCTTAAACTTTCATCAGAATATCCTTTTTTTATCGGCAAACAAATAGATGATTCAGCGCTTGCAAAGTTCAAAGCATATTTTTCTGATCCTACAATTACTATTAATCATACTGAAGTTGAAAAGCAATTTCCCGACCTTACAAAACTTGAAGCTCAGCTTACCTCTGCTTTTAAGCACTACAAGTATTATTTCCCGGAAAAAAAATCGCCAAATGTATACAGTTATATATCAGGCACTATGTTCGACAAACCAATAATTTATGATGATACAGTAGTAGCAATCAGTCTTGATATGTATCTTGGAAGTGATTATCAGCTTTACAGTTCAGTTGGTTTGCCTGCTTATTTCAGACATCACATGCAGAGAGATTATATTGCAAGGGATATTATGGAAGAAATGTCGTATCAATATATTAATGGTGAAGTGGAAAATATTACTATGTTGAGTCAGCTGGTTAATTTCGGTAAAGTTCAGTACTTTATTGATGCAATGCTGCCTGAGATTCCGGATTCAACTAAAATCAGATACACAGCAAAGCAAACTGCATGGTGTAAAGCTAATGAAAAAAACATCTGGTCGTTCTTTATCGACAATAAACTTCTTTATATAACCGACCAGCATCAAATCACAAAATATTTTATTGATGCACCTTTTTCAAGTTCATTCGGCAACGATTCAGCACCTTATGTTGGAAAATGGATTGGGTGGCAAATCATCAAATCTTATATGAAGGAAAACAAGGACGTAAGTCTGAAACAGATGTTAGCTGAAAATGATGTGCAGAAAATTCTTAAACTGTCAAAGTATAAACCTTTAAAATAGTGATTAGTGATTAGTGATTAGTTATTAGTGATTAGTTATTAGTGATTAGTTATTAGTGATTAGTGATTAGTGATTAGTTATTAGTGATTAGTGATTAGTTATTAGTGAAGAGTTATTAGTGATGAGTGTTTTTTGTTCAAAGTTTCAAGTTTTAAGTTCAATGTTTAATGTTTAATGAAAAGGGAATAGTTAAGAGTGAAAATCAAAAATATGAGAATATTATATTTAGTTTTATTTCTATTTATTAGCTGTAGTTTATCTGCGCAGAAATTCGATTACAAAGTTTATGATAATATAAACTCAAAGATACCTGACAATTTAATTAAGGTAATAGCGGCAGATAATGATAATAATTTATGGTTTGCCACAGGAGACTGCTTTTATGGAGGTCAACTTTTAAAGTTCGACGGAAAGGAATTTGAAATATTTGACAGCAGCAGGAACAAGCAGCTCGACAAGTTTATTACAGGAATAATATTCGATAAAAATGGAAATCTGATACTCGGAACAAGATATAAAGGAATGCTGAGATATGATATGACAGAATGGACAGCTTATAATAAAAGTAATTCAAAAATTCCCGATAACCATATTTCGGCAATGACAATAGATTTAAACACTGAAACTATCTGGCTTGCTACCGATAATGGAATCGCCTCGTTCAACAACAATATATGGACAATTTACAATAAAGCAAACTCCGGCTTTCCTGATGATTTAATAACTTCGATATCATCCGACTCAAAAGGAAATATCTGGGCAGGAACAAATAATGGCTTGCTATATTTTGACGGAAAGAAATGGACAGTTTTCACAGATAAAAATTCAAAGCTTCCTGCCAACCCGATACTATATATTTATATAGACAGAAATGATATTGTTTGGGTTAATTATTTCGGAGGCCTTCTGAAAATAGAAAAAGATAATTGGATAATTTATGACCCTTCTAATTCAAAACTTCCTAGCTATTGCGACTATAGGGTTTTTACAGACAAGAAGAATATTAAATGGATAGCGACGAACTCTGGTCTTGTAATATTCAATGATAAGGAATTTACCATGTACAGTCCGGCCGGCAATAATTTTCCAAGCTATTTTGTAAACCGTGTTATTGAAGATAAGAATGGAATTATCTGGGTGGCAACACAGGATGGACTGATAAAGGTAATTGACCTTTGATGTCATTTTAGATTTAAGATTTCGGAATATAGATTATTTAATAAAATCCAGTTAAATCATAATTATAAAGAAGCCAAAAACTAATTTGAAAAGAATATTATCTTTCCTTTTTCTGCTTTCTCTGTTCATAAATTGCAAAGCATATAATATTTCAGGGGTTGTCACTGACGC
>CAZELC010000208.1:0-5709 GCA_964512865.1 uncultured Bacteroidales bacterium | reverse complement strand
AATGCAAACTTCCTAATATTATCTATAAAAAAGAAAACTGAGCTGTATTCAGCATTTTCTTTAAATTTCAAATAATCATTTACGGAATAATTTTCCAGAAATTTATAAAGAATGCTAAACATCCTGCTGGCAGCACCGGATGCAGGTACCATTTTAATAGACGCTAAATTTGCAGACATCTCATCATAGATGCTTGAATATGCTTTTAAATATTTTTCCTCTAAAACAACAAGTCCATTGCCCGAAGTTGCGGCACATACAAGGTTAGCATAAGGAAAACCTTTTTTAAAATAACTTATTTGCTTTTCAGCGGAACTTTTTTCTATTCCTTTCTTTTCAAGTAATTTAAGGTCATCTTTTGTAAACATATTTGATTTTTTTGATTAACAAACCTAATATTTTTCTCAATTCAAAAAAATGATAAAAATAAACTAATTTTCAAAATTACAGAAAATGCCTAATTGTCATATTAATAACTGCCATTGATTTTAATAAATTTTAACATTTATTTTTGCCCGGCGCAAAAGAATTCCCTAAAATCAATTAACTTTACACCAATAAATAAAAGTTATATATGGATTGTCCTGTTTGTAAAACCCCAATGATTGTTCTGGAGCTTGAGCAAATTGAGATCGACTATTGTACAAGTTGCGAAGGTATTTGGCTTGATTCAGGTGAGCTGGAACTTCTTCTCGACAATACTGAGGAACAAAAAAAGCTCATGTCAACTTTTCAGATAGATAAGAACAATAAAGAAAAACCACGCCGTTGTCCGAAATGTTTAAGAAAAATGGACAAGGTATTTGTAGGAGAACATGACAAAGTGTTAGTTGACAAGTGCAAAAAAGACCATGGCATTTGGTTTGACAAAGGCGAACTCGATCACATATTTATTATTAGTGGTACAGATGAGAGCAATAAAGTAATACAACTTTTCAAAAAAATGTTTGCATTCAAAATTAAAAATATTAATTCAAATAATTAAAACGGAGGTAAAAATGATTGCATTATGGATAGTTTTGGGTATCGTATTAATCCTGGTTATTATGTTAATATCAATGTACAATGGATTAGTACAATTAAGAAATCAAGTTAAGAATGCATGGGCACAGATAGATGTTCAGCTGAAAAGAAGACATGACTTGATTCCCAATTTAATTGAGACAGTTAAAGGATACATGGTACATGAAAGGGAAACGCTTACAAAAATTACTGAGGCAAGAAGTGCAGCAATGGGCGCTCAGACAATCAGTGATAAAGCTCAGGCTGAAGGAGTTTTGAGCAATCTTATGGGGCGCTTACAAGTAGCTGTTGAAGCATATCCTGATCTGAAGGCAAATCAGAATTTCATGGCATTACAGGAAGAGCTCACTTCAACAGAAAACAAGATATCATTTTCAAGACAAAGCTACAACGACCAGGTTTTGTTTTACAACAACAAAATTCAAATGTTCCCTTCCAATATTGTTGCAGGAATGTTTGCATTTAAACAGGAAGTCTTCTTTGAGCTTAAAGACGAAGCTGAAAGAGCTGTTCCTAAAGTTAGTTTTTCCTGATAGAATTTGTTTTTATTCCGAAAATACACTCTTAATAAATTTCGAATAATATGTGGGAACTGATCAGAGCAAATAAGATTAAATCTACAATCTTGTTTATTTTAATGGGAATTGTGCTTATTTTGCTTGGTTTTCTGATAGGTTACGGACTTCAGGCAGAAAATGGAGGAATAATGGGAGTTATAATTGCTCTTACTGTTTGGTTAGTAATGATGCTTGTAAGTCTTACAGCCGGAAGTTCAATTATGCTTGCATCCAGCCACGCAAAAGAAGTTACAGCTGACATACATCCTCAGCTCTTTAATGTAGTTGAAGAAATGAGAATAGCTGCAGGTATGACAACCACACCAAAAGTTTATATTATTAATACTGAAGCACCTAATGCTTTTGCTACTGGAATAAAACCTGAAAAAAGTGCAATTGCGGTAACGGCAGGATTATTATCAAGGCTTAACCGCGATGAACTTCAAGGTGTGATAGCACATGAAATGTCACATATTATTAACAGAGATATCAGATTCATGACCATTGCCGGAGTTATGATGGGCAGCATAGTTATAATCTCTGAAATTTTCCTGAGAAGCATGTTCTTTTCAGGAGGAAGAGGAGGTGGAGATAAAAAAGGCGGACAAATTATTATAATGGTTGTTGCTCTGGTATTTGCAATCCTGGCTCCTATACTAGCACAGTTGCTGTATTTTGCTATTTCAAGGAAACGTGAGTATCTAGCTGATGCATCAGCAGTAAGGTTAACTCGTTATCCTGAAGGACTCGCATCGGCTCTCGAAAAAATATCAAACACAGATGCTGATTTGCCTTATGCCAACAAGGTAACAGCACCAATGTATATCTGCAACCCCATGAAAAAGAAAGGCATGAAGATGTCAGATCTTTCGAGCACGCACCCTCCTATTTCTGAAAGGATAAGAATACTTAGAAGTATTGCAGGCGGAGTTGGTTATGCTAATTATCAGGCAGCCTACAGTTCAGTAAAAAACACAAAATCAAACGTAATACCCAAAAGTGAACTTCTAAACAGTGAACCGGAAAGTATTAGAGATGCAGGTATTGCTATGGCTGCAAATAAGATGGATTTAAAAACCACAGCCAGAACAACCAGCGATATAATGAAAACAGTTGATAATTATAAATTTATTGAATGTAACTGCGGAATCAGATTCAAAGTACCGCCGGATTATAAAGACAAAGTTATTTTCTGCCCGAAATGTGGCAATAAGCACGTTATTTAAATATCTTAATTCTTATAACAGAAAACTCCGAAAAAAATTTTCGGAGTTTTTTTATACTGCACTAAAATATAGTTAATTATAAAGGTAATTTTATTTTTAAAATACATTCAATTTGTTCTCTTATCAATTAAAAATAAGTTATATTTGCAGGTATAAAGGTTGGTATTGATATGTGCTGTCAGATTTTATCAGAAATGAAATTAAGCAGTATATTTTAGGGTTATAATTTTTTATGATTAGAAATGTTGCCATAGGGATTGATATAGGTGGAACCAATACAGTTGTAGGACTGGTTGATATTAATGCCGATATAATTGCCCGTATCACGATTAAAACATCAGAATACCCAGATGTTAATGAATTTGTTGATGTGCTTTCATATAAAATCAAAGAGGAAGTTGACCGTATTGGAGATTTATCATTAACAGGAGCCGGAGTTGGTGCACCTAACGGTAATTTTTACAATGGTTCTATCGAATTTGCTCCTAACCTTAGATGGAATGGAATTGTTCCTTTAGCTGAAATGATAAATAAAAGGCTAAACATTCCCGTAATCCTGACAAATGACGCTAATGCCGCTGCAATCGGTGAAATGATTTACGGCTCTGCTAAAAATATTAAAAATTTCTTATTCATAACACTAGGAACCGGTTTAGGAAGCGGCATTGTCGTTAACGGACAACTTGTTTACGGACATGATGGCTTTGCAGGAGAAATAGGACATGTTATTATTGAACCGGACGGCAGACAATGCGGCTGCGGAAGAAAAGGATGTTCTGAAGTTTATTGCTCTGCAACCGGGATAAAAAATACATTTATCGAGTTATTGACAAAAAGGAATATCAAGCTGAGTGTCGAGCCTGATATTGTTGATTCGAAATTCATTTATAATGAAGCCGTTAAAAATAATCCTTTAGCTTTGGAAGCTTTTAATATAACAGGTAAGTATCTCGGATTTGTATTGGCAAATAGTGTGGCATACACAAGCCCGGAAGCGATTTTTCTTTTTGGAGGCCTCGCTAATGCAAAAGAGCTGATTTTTGAGCCTACCATAAAAAGTTTTGAAGACAACCTGTTAAAGATTTATAAAAATAAAATTAAAATATTACCTTCTGGACTCGATGAAAACAACGCTGCTGTCTTAGGTGCTGCATCTTTAATATGGAAAGACTTTGGTACTAAAATTTGATTACTTTTATACATTAAACAATAATCGCAATATGAAAAAAATACCACTTATATTCTTTGTTCTGCTTAACATAACTGCATTAGCGCAGAATAATAATATAATACCAAGACCAGTAAAATACCAGACTTATAATGATTTTTTTTCAATTGATAATAAAACAACCATCCATTGTCAAAATGAAAACTTGCTTTTTTATTCAAATATTTTGCAGGATTATTTTTCGAAGTATTATGGCATTAAATTGAAAAATGATAATAAAAGCAAATCATCTTATATAGAGATATCACTTCTTAAAAGCAATATTTTTGACAAAACAGGTTATTACAGAATCTCTGCAGATAAAACAAAAATTGTAATTTCTGGAGATAAAGCAGGAATACTTTATGGTATTCAAACTCTCAAACAGATTTTGAAACTGGAAAAGAAAGAAAAACTTACAGGTCAGTGTTGTGAAATAGAAGACTATCCTGATTTTAACTGGAGAGGATTGCACCTTGATTGCGCAAGGCATTTCTTTACAAAAGACTTCATTAAAAAATATCTCGATTTTATGAGTTATTATAAGATGAATTACTTTCACTGGCATTTAACCGATGATCAGGGTTGGCGTATTGAAATCAAGAAATACCCATTACTCACTTCTGTTGGAGCATACAGAGACAAAACTCTTATCGGACATTCATCAATTTACCCTGAAAAATATGACAATTCGAAATATGGAGGCTTTTATACTCAGGACGACATTAAAGAAATTGTTGAATATGCAAATAAACTTAATATCACTGTTATTCCTGAAATTGAAATGCCGGGACATGCATTAGCAGCTATTGCAGCCTATCCCGAATATTCTTGCTCCGGAGGACCATTTAAAGTTGCAGAAAAATGGGGTGTGTTCGACGATGTTTTTTGCACTAAAGATGAAAGCTTTCAATTTATTCAAAATATCCTTGATGAAGTAACCAAATTATTTCCCGGAGAATATATTCATATAGGAGGTGATGAGTGTCCTAAAACAAGATGGACCACATGTCCAAAATGTAAAGAAGCGATGAAAAGCAGGGGTGTTAATGATATTTCCGCATATCAAACATATTTCACAAACCGGATTGCAAGATATCTGTCACTTAGCGGTAAAAAAATTATTGGATGGGATGAAATTCTGGACACCAACCTCATGGAAGATGCGTTAATAATGTCGTGGAGAGGAGCTGAAGGTGGAATAAAAGCTGCTAAGTCAAAACACAAAGTCGTGATGTGCCCGGGTTCTTTTTGTTATTTCGATCATTATCAAGGAACTCCTAAAAACGAACCACTCGCTATTGGCGGTTATACAACAATTGACAAAGTGTACTCATTTAATCCGATACCATTAGGTTTATCGCTTGACGAACAGAAAAACATAATTGGAGCTCAGGCAAATTTATGGACAGAATATATTCAAACTCCGGAGGAAGCAGAGTACATGTTGTTTCCCCGAATTTGTGCGCTATCAGAAGTTCTGTGGAACGGTAAAGAAAAAAACTATAACGAGTTTAAAAACAGACTTATTGAGCATTTTAAATTGCTTGATCTCTATAAGATAAGCTATTCAAAAGCAATTTATGAGATTAAAACTTCTGCTCAACCTAATAAAAAAGGAGTGCAACTTGAACTTCATGAAGACTTTCCTGAACTTGAGATTTATTACACAATTGACGGAAACGAACCAAATATC
>CAZELC010000207.1:0-5796 GCA_964512865.1 uncultured Bacteroidales bacterium | reverse complement strand
TGTAAAAAACAGGATGTAAGTCCCGGAATAATTATAAATTTAATGATTGACGACAAAACTCTTGAATTTGAGGTTTCAAATTACATTATGCCAAAATACGAAGGCGCTGAAACTGAAGGTGGATTTGGTATGAAAAATATTTTGCGTAGGCTTGAATTAATCTATAATGATAGATACAAACTTGATATCAAGAACGATAATGAAATGTTTGTTATATTATTGAAAATAACTAATCTCGACTGATGAAGAAGCGGGCGATAATTTTTTCACATATTATTTTGTGGGTGCTGACAATTCTGATGGACCTGTTGCCACTTATAACATATCCTGATAAAGCGAAAGCTATTATTGTCCTATTTGACACTTTAATTGACACAGGCTGTGTGGCTGTGATTTTCTATTTTTTTTATTTTATCATTTCTACAAGGTTCCTGACACGAAAAAAAATTATAATATATATATTGCTTGTACTTGTGATTCCTTTGGCTTACTCTTATTTGCTTGCTTTTTTTAATCAATATATTCACTATGTTTCCAGAGAATACCAGAAGAATTATTCATTCTCGCTTATTTTACTTAACAGGTATTCGATAAATTTTGCTTATGCATTATGGGGCTCAATGTTCCGTTTCTCTATTGACTGGTACCATGAAAGCCAGAAACAAAAAGAGCTGGAACGACAGAATATTGCAAGTGAGCTGGCACTGCTAAGATCTCAGATTAACCCAATGTTTTTGTTTAGTACTCTAAATCATATCGACAATCTTATTAAAAACAAAAAATCTGCAAATGCTTCATACAGCTTAATAAAATTATCTGAGATTATGCGATATATGCTTTATGAGGCAAATGCTGAATTGGTGCCTGTTGAAAAAGAAATTAATTATTTGAAAAATTATATTGAAATTCAGAAATTAAGATATGAAAATGCTGATTGTCTGAATTTTTATGTAGAAGGTGATACCGTAAAATACGATATTCCACCAATGTTATTGATTCATTTTGTTGAGAACGCATTTCGACATGGAAAAATATTATGTGATAAATATGAGATATTAATTTATCTGAAAATTGCAGATGATAAGCTCGACTTTTTCATAGAGAATTTTATTGATGAAAATTCAGAAAAGAAAGAAGGTAAAGGGTTACAAAGTGTACGTAAAAGACTTGATTTGATATATGGATCAGATTACAAGCTTATTACAAAGGCTGACAACGAAAAATTTTATGTAAATCTTAATGTCAATCTTAAATCTCATAATGCCTCAAATATTTCATCATGAGTTTGTTGTACTGATTGTGAATTTGAATATTTAAAAATTTCTTATAACCATAATTTTATGAAAATTAATTGTATAGCCGTGGATGATGAGCCGCCAGCACTGGCACAAATGGAAGATTATATAAAAAGAGTTCCTTTTCTTAATCTGTTAAAAACATTTGATAACGGACTTGAAACATTGGATTTTCTTAAAAATAATGAAGTCGATCTTGTATTTCTTGATATTCAAATGGAAGGCTTTACCGGTATTCAGCTTCTCAATACACTTAAAAAAAAGCCAAGCGTAATCTTTACAACTGCTTATGACAGGTATGCAATTCAGGCTTTTGATCTTGATGTTTCAGATTATCTTCTTAAACCTATTTCATTTGAACGATTTATTAAGGCTGTTGAAAAGGTATATGATGGAATTAACAGTCAGAAGAAAGTTACTCCGGTTGTCACAGTCAATGAAGCGCATACTCATGAGGAAAAGACTTTCATGTTTGTTAAAACAGAATACAGGATGCAGCGTGTTGATTTTAAGGAAATTCTATATATTGAAGGACTAAAGGAATATTTAATAGTAAAAACAATAACAGGGAGAGTAATTACCCTGCAAAACTTTAAAACGATGGAAGAAGCACTTCCTGAGTCGAATTTTATTCGTGTACACAAATCATACATTGTTGCACTTGATAAAATTGAATATATTGAAAGAAATAGGATTAAAATTGCAGACCAACTTATACCAATTGGTGATACATACAGGAAGATTTTTTTCGAAAAGCTTGATCAGCGAGGATCATAGGTGTGTTAATCAGTCATGATGGTATTTTTCATTTCTTGTTATCGTAAATGCCCTGTACAATTGTTCAATAAATAAAAGTCTTATGAGTTGGTGAGGAAAAGTCATTTTTGATAATGATAACTTATAATCAGCCCTTTGATAAACATCTTCAGAAAAGCCATAAGCGCCTCCAATAATAAAAATAATATTTCTGATGCCCGAAATCATCTTTTGGTTTAATAACTGAGCAAATTCTTTTGAACTTTTCTCAAACCCTTTTTCATCTAATAAAATAATATAGTCGCCCGAATTAATGTTCTTTAATATAGCTTCTCCTTCGCAATTTTTTATATAAGATTGTGATTGGTTTTTGTTGAATTTAATTTCAGGAATGATCTTTATTTCAAAATTGTTATAATGCTTAATCCTTTCAGAGTAAATTGTAAATCCTTCATTAATATATTTTTCGGTAGTTTTTCCTACCAGCATAAGAGTTATGTTCATTAATTACTTCTTTATCAGTAAATAATTTTGAATAATTTTTATAATATTTTTATATTTGTCCGATTATTGCGTAATTTTTGCTCCTCAATTCAAAAATGTAAAAATAAAAAATTAATAGAGATGAAAACCAGGTTTTTTTATATTGTATTTTTTATGGCTCTTTGCTGCGATCTGCTAGCTTCGCCAATAGATTCATTAAATAACCCGGATCAGGATATTAACAGTGCTGTTGCATCGGCAATTAAAGGAGGAGATGCCAAAACCTTGGCTTTGTATTTTAACTCTTCAATCGATTTAACTGTTCCCGGAAGTGATGGAACATACAGTAAATCCCAGGCAGAAATGATTGTGAAAAACTTCTTCGCACAAAATAAGCCGGTTAGCTTTTCTGTCAATCAAAATGGAAATTCATCCGAAGGCTCACAATATTCAATCGGGACACTTGTATCTGCAAAAGCTAAATTCAGAACGTATTTTCTGGTAAAGAAAATAGGCGGTAAGCAGGTTATTACTCAATTGCAGTTTGAACAGGAATAATATGACAATCAAAAAATTTATTGAAAATGCTTTGGCTGAGGATATCGGCGATGGTGATCATTCGTCACTTTCTACTATTCCCGCTGAAGCCAGAGGTAAAGCAAATCTTATAGTTAAATCAGATGGTATTATTGCAGGCGTTGAAGTAGCGAAGGCAATTTTTTATAAAGTTGACCCTGAACTGAAAGTTAATGTATTTATCATGGATGGTTCCATGGTTAAAAAAGGAGATATAGCTTTTTCGGTTGAAGGACGTTCAATATCTGTGCTTTCTTCAGAAAGGTTGGTCTTGAATTTTATGCAACGTATGAGCGGCATTGCTACAGAAACCAATAAATATGTTAAGGTCGTTGAAGGATTTAAAGCAAAAATTCTTGATACTAGGAAGACAACGCCAAATTTCAGATATTTTGAGAAACTCGCTGTTAAACTTGGCGGAGGAGAAAATCATCGCTTTGGACTGTATGATATGGTGATGATAAAGGATAACCATGTTGACTTCGCAGGTGGAATTGAGAAAGCCATTTCTGCAGCACACAAATACCTTTCGTTAAAAAACAAAAAGCTCAAAATCGAAATAGAAGTCAGAAATTTTGAGGAGCTGGAAAAGGTATTAAATTACGGCGGAGTTGATAGAATTATGCTTGATAATTTTTCCCCAGAAAATTTGAAAAGAGCTGTTGAAATTATTGGAACAAGATATGAAACTGAAGCCTCAGGAGGAATAACTCTCGACAATCTTAGAAAATATGCCGAAACAGGAGTTGATTTTATTTCTATAGGTGCTCTTACACATCAAATAAAAAGTCTCGACTTAAGTCTTAAAGCTGTAAATAATTGAAAAACCATGATATTATAAAAAAACTGGATGACTTATTAAAAATAATACTAAGTCCGCTGGTTAAAATATCAAAAAAGATTGTACTTCCAGGGTTCGATAGATTGCCGTTATACGATGTTGCTGAGTTTTTCCTGAAAGGACTTTGGAATGGTCAGATAACGACAAGAGCATCTTCAATTGCGTTTAATTTTTTTGTGGCAATATTTCCGGCAGTAATATTTTTCTTTACCCTTATTCCTTATATGCCTGTGGAAAATTTGTACAATACCGTAATGGCTATGGTGAAAAGCTCATTGCCAGAGCAAACTTTCAGCGCAGTATCAAATACTATTGAAGAAATTGTAATGAGGCAGCACAATGGCTTGCTTTCTTTCGGGTTTTTGTTTGCATTATACTATTCGTCAAATGGAATAAGAGGACTGATAACTGGCTTTAACAGCACTTATCATACTATAGAAACGCGATCGGCAGTTATGCAATATCTTATCTCAATTCTGCTGGTTGTTATTTTATCATTGGTAATATTGTTTTCTTCATCATTATATATTCTTGGAACTTCTGGATTGAGATATCTTGTTACGGAAGGAATTCTTGGTAAATCGTTCACCTATTATCTTATAAGCTATGGGAAATGGGTTTTGATAATTATTGCTTTATTTTTAGGTATCTCTTTCATTTATTATCTTGCGCCTGCAAGGAAGGAAAGGTTCAGGTTTATTTCGGCAGGAGGCTCACTCGCAACGGCTTTGATATTATTGACAACCTGGGGTTTTAAGTTCTATATTGATAATTTCAGTAAATATAATATCCTTTACGGATCAATTGGAGCATTTATCGTGCTTTTGATGTGGCTTTACCTTAATGCTATTGTAATGCTGATTGGCTTTGAGCTCAATGCAAGTATTTTGCAGGCAGGAAAGAAGTATGACCGGCTTGATGTGGATGATGCTTATTAAATTTCTGTTTCAGTCAGAGATTAGCTTTGAGAATTGCAAATGAATCTTAGATGAAAAATCATAATTCGTGAATCTTAAATTCTCGACGAAACTTTTTTTACCATTTCATCTTTCCATTTGGAGAAATCTCCTCCGATAATATGCATACGGGCTTCACCAACAAGCCAAAGATAAAAATTCAGGTTGTGAATACTTGAGATCATACTTCCTAAAATTTCCTTAGATACAAAAAGATGGCGGAGAAAAGCCTTAGAATAATTTATGTCAACAAACGAATCACCATCAGGATCAATAGGAGTGAAGTCATTTTTCCATTTTTCGTTTTTGATATTAATAATGCCATTCTTTGTAAAGAGCATACCATTTCTGCCATTTCGGGTTGGCATTACGCAATCGAACATGTCAATACCCAAAGCAATACACTCAAGAATATTTGCAGGAGTACCGACTCCCATCAGATATCGTGGTCTGTCTGATGGAAGTATTCCGCAAACAAGTTCAGTGATTTCATACATTATTTCAGCAGGTTCGCCAACTGAAAGTCCTCCGATTGCGTTCCCCTCTCTGTTAAAAGAAGCTATCTTTTCAGCAGATTTAATTCTAAGGTCTTTGTAAATGGAACCCTGTACTATTGGAAATAGTGTCTGGCTGTATCCATAATCACAATTTGTACTGTCAAACCGGTCGCAACATCTTTTAAGCCAACGGTGTGTCATCTCCATTGATTTTTTTGCATAATCATATTCACATGGAAATGGTGTACATTCATCAAGAGCCATAATTATATCACCACCAATAATACGTTGTGTGTCTATGGTATTTTCCGGTGTGAAAATATGTTTTGAACCGTCAATATGTGACTGGAAAACGGCTCCTTCTTCTTTTATTTTTCTTCTATCAGTAAGTG
>CAZELC010000206.1:0-5831 GCA_964512865.1 uncultured Bacteroidales bacterium | reverse complement strand
ATTGTAAAGTTTACATTAAATCATTATTAATTATGGAACAATCTGTGTATAATGTTAAACATTAAGTTAATTAATCGTAAAATTCAATTCATAACATCAATTTTTCGTAATTTTGAACCTCTATGTTGAACGTCATCGGAAAAATAACAGGCTTTTTTTTATCACAGGATGATTTTGATAAAATTCTTTTTGAGAGAAGGAATAAAGATTATGGAGCTTATGAACATAGGAGAAAATCAAAGAAATATGGTTTTTATGCACTTTTATTTGCCACTACTGGATTTGCATTGTTATCATACTTCTTACTGGTTTATGAGAAAATGTTAAATACAGATGATTCTTCTTTTAATATTGAGGCTAATTATGTAATTGACGATAACTACAGCGAAATTCCGGTTGAAGAGTATCTTCCTGAACCGCCTAAATCAGGTGCAAGTTCTGAAACTTCAAGTAAAATAAAAGTTACTTCTGAAAAAATAAATGATAATAACACGCCAGACCTTAATAAAAATGGTAATGACACAATAAGTAAAAACGGAGGAAACGGAAACTCTGACGGTAACGGCAGTGGAGGAAATATGGTTGTTAAACATAGTTATGCCGAATTCCCTGGAGGTAATAAAATGATAGAACATTATCTTCGTGAAAACATAAAATATCCAAAGGAATGTTTAAGTAAAGGTATTGGAGGAGTAGTAATTATTTCTTTCAATGTAAATATTTATGGACATGTAAATAACGTAAGTGTTAATAAAAGTGTAAATACTTTATTGGACGCCGAAGCAGTTAGGGTTGTTAAAGCAATGCCAAACTGGAATCCTGCATATAAAAACAATCAGCCGGTAGAGTCATGGCTGAAACTTCCGATTAATTTTATTCCTAACGGTACTGTCAATAATTAGTTTTAACAAAACAAAAGGCCTAAAATCAGAGAACCCCGCGTTTGCGAGGTTCTCTGCCCAATGAAAACATTACTAATTTAAACCTTGAAATTCTTCAGGTTTTGCTGACCTGAAGAACAAATTAAATTTAATATTATTTTTAAGTAAAATTTAAACGGGATGTTTCCTTATATATTATCTGAGTTGACAAAAGATTAAGTTAAAATTTGTTAAAATCAAGGATAAAATATTTAATTGTGAATTAGTTTTCAATACACCTGACTGCAATCCCTGAGTTCCTGAATGTGCTTGTACGACCTACCATTGAATAAGTGTTCTGAAGGTATCTGCAGTAACATTCTATGGAACCACCTGAAGTTGAAGTCCACCATGAGCCTATTATTCCAAGATTGTCGAAACTGCTTCCGTCGTAATTTCTAGCACCATTTGGTAAACCACTGAAGCCACTGCTGTTTGTTGCGCTTGTGTTTCCTCCTATCCAGTGTTCTGTACCTATTTCTTTCATCTTGTCTCCCTCAGTGGTGCCTCTCAATCCTGTCAGGTTTACCTGAGCACTCGTCATTCCCAGGCTGAGCTCAAAGTCCATCCATTCATTATCTGTCGGTACGTGCCAACCTGTAGGACACATGTTTCTGCTGTCAACAACAGCATAAAAATTATATAAAGCACCGTACACGTTCCCGTTGGCAGAATTATTATCATAAAAACAAAAGCCGGCAGAATACAGTGATCCCCATGCAGTACTGTCTGTAACCATTGGTAAATATGTGCTACCCGGAATTTTATCTCCGTTACTAAAGCGTGTAACTTTTAAATCTTCTGCCATCCACTTTTTTGTACCAACTATGATGGTCTGATAATTATTACCGTCAATATCTGTTATTGTTCCGGCTGAATTCAGCAGTGTTGAGAATTTTAAGGTATTTCCGTATCCTGTGCCAACGCTATTGGTTGCATAAGCTCTAACGTAATAATTAAGTTTATTTGCTGTAAGATTAGTAATAGAGCTGCTGAAACTACCTGAACCATTTCCATCTGAAGTTGTATTGTCATTTATTGTCGGATTCGGGTTACTGCCCCAGCATACACCTCTTGATATAATTGCTCCACCACCATCATTTGAGATATTTCCACCTGTATTTACTGAGGTTTGTGAAACAGTTGTTATATCAGTTGTGCTCAGCACAGGTATTGTTACTGTTGTTGCGTTGTTATCATCATTACCGGAGCCGGATTTCTTACAACTGTTTACTGCAAATAATAAAGATAATGAGATAGCCGTGATCAATAATAAATTCTTTTTCATAATAATATATACATTAGTTAAAGGAAATTCTTAATTATAAAAATGTTTGATATGATCAATGAAAAGCGGTCTGAATACCATTTTTTTTAAAAAAGGATCCAGACTGCTTTAATAATAAATTTACTTTAAAACATGAAGTTTATAGCTTTTAGAAACACCTGATCTGCCAATGATACGGTAGAAGTAAATTCCGTTTTCCATTTCGGAAACATTTAAATTCAGGATATCAGTTTTTCCAGTCAGATTTATTTCTTTAATTAAGCGTCCATTAATATTATATATCCTTAAGATATCATTTGCATCACAACTTTTAACCGGAATATAAGTGAAACTGGTTGCCGGATTTGGATAGTTCTGTCCTAGAATACTATTAATTATATTATCGTACTCTTCGGCGCCAATCATTCCATGGAACCAATCATGGGTGAGCTGAATAAGTGTCTTTCGTATTATAGTGTCACTTACCTGCTCTAAACTAAAACCAAAATATGCACATTTATGATCGTTGCCGGGATTTCGTACAGCACCAATTTTTGTAAAAGCATTATCATAGTAAAATACTCTTAAACCGTCACCAACGGTGTCTATCTGATCAGGATAAAAATAATTGCTGCCATAAACATTTACCAGAGATGAAGTTCCTAATGTACCGTACACTAAATCAAAGCCGTAATTTTTCAAAGAATTATTTGCAGCGCCACCATCGTTAATGAATTTAGCCTTCATATAATTTTTGTAAAATGCCTGTGTAACTGAATTTCCATTACCTCCGTTTACTGTATCCCATGTGTCCCATCCAATATCCTGACCTGAAATTAAAAAGTTACCGCCATTATCGATGAAATCTTTGAAAACCTGCACCTTTTCTTTTGTAAGCGAAGGGAATGACCACCCGACATTAAAATAAATATGACCTACATTTTCGGCTTTCCCAGCCAGATATACTTTTACAAAATCAGAACATTTTGCGGCCGCATAATGAGTGTTACCCGCAAGAGAAAGTCCTTTAAGATAATTGTTCTGGAACTTAGCCGTTGAATAAATAGTGTCGCCATCGCCCCATGCTTCATCATTATTTAAAACAATATCGGTTATATTAGAAATGAGTATCATCTTTTGGCTCTTTATAGGTGAATCGGGGTTGGAAACCGACTTCATTGTTAGCTCGTAGGTGCTGATAGCAGGTGTATTTCCCGGGTATACTTTTATTTTTACCGGAGTACTAACAGAAAATGGAAGTGTGATAGTTGTGCTGTCAGGATAGTTTATGCCACCTATTTCAAGGTAAGCCTCCCAGTCAGCAGGAGCATTACCCTTAAGTTCATAAATAAAATCTTCATTTCCCGCCAAGTTGCTGCTTGTATTCATGTAGAAGAAAGTAGTATCTTGTGGTGCTCCTTCATCAATGGGTGGATTAGGTTTTGATAAAATTCCTATCTGTAAAGTGTTACCACCATTAGCTTTGACCTGTGTGCCTGTAATTATTTCCTGATGACCTTCAGCAACATAAGCTGCAACATCACAGTTGTCTATATTATATCCTGCCGGAACAATATAAGTGTAAGTTCTTGAAATAAAAGAGCCTGATAATGTATGGCTGACTGTATCACCCCACTGCCCGGTGAGAAATGTTCTGAGCATATGTTTGTGATCATAGCTTAAATTCATTGTACCAAGAATATTTTGTGGCCCTATCACATGATTTTCGAGGAGTGCTACATTAATGCGGTTAACCGGTGTGTT
This sequence comes from uncultured Bacteroidales bacterium, assembly GCA_964512865.1. GTDB lineage: Bacteria > Bacteroidota > Bacteroidia > Bacteroidales > CAIWKO01 > CAZELC01. Next base: position 1,880 of record CAZELC010000206.1, on the reverse strand, counting down.
GCTGTTTGCTGTATAATAAAGTTCAACTGTAACTGTAAGCTGCCGTGTTCCGCTGTTAAAAGATGTATTTATTCCGACATTTACAGGGCATTGATAGACTTCTGAAATAGTCCGTAAGCTGTTAAAAGATGTATTTATTCCGACATTTACAGGAGATATCAGTGGCAATATCTGAGGAACTGCACTTGCCCATTTTCCTCTTCCCATTGTTGTGCCGCCGCCTTCTGATAATCCGGGGAAAATATGACGGTTAACAGTTCCGGCAGGATATCCCGGAACTAAAGCCTGGTCGGCGAGTGAATCTCCGAAAGGAGTTCTGTAATCAGGTTGTCCGCTGCTTGGCTGAGCATACAAACCCTGATGAATATTTACCAGAACAACTCTTCCCGGGTTCTGGTCACTTATTGCCTGTGCTCTTGTATGACCATCAGGGCAAAACTGACAGTTTATGCCGGTAAATTCTTCAAGTACTGCATTTCTTGGTAAAGTGTCAGTGCTTACGTAATTCTGCGATATTGAATACAATGATATCCCACAGAAAAAAATGAAAAAGGTAATTAGTTTTTTCATAAATTTGCTTTTTGATTAGTATCTTCACAAAAATAAAAAAAATACTGATAAAATGGATATTTCATCATTAAAAGCTGTAAGCCCTGTTGACGGCAGATATTCATCACAGACCGATATATTGGCAGCATATTTTTCAGAATTTGCTTTGATTAGATATAGAATTCTCGTTGAAATTGAGTACTTTATTTCACTTACAGAAATACCACTTCCTCAGCTTAAAAATTATGATAAAAAGTATAATGATGAATTAAGGGATATCTATTTAGGATTTGAGATTGAGGATGCTGAAGCAGTTAAGGAGTTTGAAAAAACCACAAACCATGATGTTAAAGCAGTTGAGTATTTTATAAGGAAAAAGTTTGAACAAAAAGGTCTTGGAAATTATAAGGAATTCGTCCATTTTGGTCTTACATCACAGGATATCAATAATACGGCAATACCATTATCATTAAAAGATGCCCATAATGAAGTTATTAATCCTCTCATTTCAGATATTATTATTAAGCTTGAGGAAAAGGCAAAAGAATGGCAAGATATTCCAATGCTTGCACGCACACATGGTCAACCGGCTTCTCCTACCAGACTTGGAAAAGAAATAATGGTTTTCGCTGAAAGACTTTCATCTCAACTTGAACTTATTGCAGGCATTCCTTTTTGCGCTAAATTTGGTGGTGCAACTGGGAATTTTAACGCTCACCATGTAGCTTATCCGCATATCGACTGGGTGAAATTTTCAAACTTCTTTATTAGTAACAAAGTTGGATTGCAACGATTACAACATACTACTCAAATTGAACATTACGACAATCTTGCTGCATATTTCGATGGGATTAAAAGAATAAACACAATTCTTACTGACTTTGACAGAGATATTTGGCAGTATATTTCAATGGATTATTTCAAACAAAAGCTCAAAGCAGGTGAAGTTGGTTCTTCTGCAATGCCTCACAAGGTTAACCCGATTGATTTTGAAAATTCCGAAGGAAACCTTGGTCTTGCAAATGCAATATTAGCTCATCTTTCCGCTAAACTTCCAATATCTCGTTTACAACGTGACCTTACAGACTCCACAGTTACCAGAAATATTGGTGTTGCTATGGCTTATTGTGTGATTGCCTACAACTCCTTATTAAAAGGTATAAATAAATTATTGTTAAATGAATTGAAAATAAAGGATGATCTGGAAGATAACTGGGCTGTTGTCGCAGAAGCAATACAGACTATCCTTAGACGTGAGAATTATCCAGACCCTTATAATGCGCTTAAAGACCTTACCAGAACAAATCAGAAAATTACAAAGGAATTAATTC
>CAZELC010000205.1:0-5838 GCA_964512865.1 uncultured Bacteroidales bacterium | reverse complement strand
CAGGAGATACAATCACTATCCATTATAAAATTAAAGAAGGTAATAAGGAGCGTATTCAGCAGTATCAGGGTGTTGTTATTCAGCGTAGTGGTGAAAAAAATACTGAGACTTTTACTGTAAGAAAAATTTCCGGTAATGTTGGCGTTGAAAGAATATTTCCAATCGCATCTCCATTTATAGATAAAATTGAAGTTAACAAAAAAGGCGTTGTTCGCAGAGCTCGCATTTTTTATCTTAGAGATCTTACTGGTAAAAAAGCAAGAATCAAGGAAAAAAGAAAGTAATTTTTCATTATCAAAATATCTTTATGCCGCTTGTATTTGTATAGAAGCGGTTTTTTTATTCCATTTTATCGAGCTGAAGAGTATAAAGCATAATAAAAAGCACTAAGAAAATAAGATTTATTATGCTGTTAACGAAAATATACCAAAATCCCAAACCGGAGATAAATACAAATGGTAATACAAGAATTAATAATTGCGTTACCAGATAGATATAAAATCCGGATTTCTTTAATTTCCACATTTTTAAAGTACCCCAAAAAACGCCAATAGTTATAATTACTTTAAGAAGATGATAAAACACCCCGCTGGCTTTTCCCTCAGCAATAACCATATCAATTACAGGAGTTGTTGAAAAAACTTCGATAAATGCAATTTTAAAAAGCAGGCATAAGCTTACAAAAATCCCTATAATGCAATTTAGAAAAGTGAGAATAAGTAGGAGCGAAAAAAACCATTTCTTTTTCTTTTTTTCATTTGTGGTGTTGTCTAAATGGGATTGATTATTTTCCATTTTTGTTTTTTTTATTAAAACTACTATTTTTTTATGAAAAAACCAAAAAACTATGATTATTAAAAAAAAATTATTTTCTTTGTGATAATTATAAATTTAAAAACAAAATTATGGAAGAACAAAACACAACACAGCAAACACAGTTACAAGCTTCGGTTCCTGGTGCAATCCTGGCTTTCGTTTTTGGAATTATTTCCGTTTGCACTTTCTGGCTTGGCGTATACGCTATAGTTCCGGGACTTATTCCTCTCGTTTTTGGAATTATTGCAATGATTAAAGGTGGTAAAGCAGCAAAAATCTACAAGGAAAATCCTGACAATTATTTAAAAGCACATAATGTGTTTGCCACTGTCGGTAAAATTACCGGACTTGTTGGATGGATATTAACTATAGTATTCATGCTGATATTCGTTATTGGCCTTTTAGTAGTTGGTAGCCACCTGTTTTAATATTCTGCATTTATTTAATTTGTTGAAGTAATATTTGAAAATTATCAGAAAGATTATTTATCAAATATTACTATTAATTCGGATTTTGAATTTAGGTATGGATTCTTTCTAAATTCATTATTTATAAAATTTTAAGAATCCTAAAAAAACTTATTATATGACTGAAGAACAAAACAAAACAGAACAAACAGTAGTTAACATTAATGTTAAAAAATCTAACGGGCTTGGCACAGCCGGCTTTGTAATTGCTTTAATAGCATTATTTTTTGGATGGGTTCCGATTCTTGGTTGGGTTCTTTGGGTTTTAGGGCTTATCTTCTCATTTATTGGTGTTTTTAAGAAACCAAGAGGTTTGTCCATTGCAGGTTTAATAATTTCATTTATTGAAATTATCCTGTTAATTTTTGTTTTTGGAAGTTTACTAGCAAGCGGTTTGCAAATGTAACCTTACTGTTAGTTATGAATTTACTTTATTAACACTGTTAGATTGCAGTGCTGATAAACAGAAAAAGGGAGATGTTGCTGTAATTATTAATACAGAAAACTCTCTCTTTTTTATTTTAGATATTGTCGGTTTAGTGAATAAAGAATTATAAAGGTGATGCTCAATAAAAGATAAAAGATATTAAAAAACGACATGGAAAGAAACAGACACGAAATTGTTGTAATTATACTTGGAATAATATAAAGCAAAAAACCTCTTTTTTTAAGTCTGTACATAAGTAAAGCTCCCCAAAAAGTAAGTATTGCAAAAACCAACGATGTTATTGAGAAAGCGTAGAAGAAAACTTTTACCATTATAACTGTTCCGTTAGCAAGATAATTAATTGTTTCGGCAATAAAACCCGAAAAGAACAACCCAACCAGCGAAACAAGAATTACAGCTCCGCTCCAAAGCATTGACAAAAAACATAATATAGTAAGTACCTTTGGTCTTCTGTCATATTCTGTAAGAACAATTTCGTTTGCATTATTGAACTCTGCCATTTCAAGGAATATTAAAAATATAAAAGGCTGTCTCAAATCTTCGTTTACTCAAAATTCCACTCTGTTTAGCTTCTATTGTAAATTAATAAAATTTGGAAACCAGAGATATTTTATGAATTTATGACTATTATGAGGCAGCCTCTTTATAAAACCTTAATACTATTTCATTATTTTAAGATTCATTGCATAAATGATGATGAATCCAATGCTAACGAGGAGATAAAGAAAGCTGCCGAATGTAAATGAAGTGAAAATTCCAATAAGCTGGAATAATAGCATTAATCCGTTTGGAATAACATACATAATAAATCCGCTTTTTTTGAGCCCCATCATTTTAATCGCTCCCCAAAGAGATAAACCCCACATTACTAGTCCAATAATAAAAATTATCAGAAATGCTGCTCCACCCAAAGCACCAAAACCTTGCATATACGATTCAAGTAACCCTGCTATCCAACCTGAAGCAAATACGCCTATTAAACATAGTAAGGTCATCAATCCGCTCCATATCATTGTAAGGATACATGCAGCAGTTAGCAAGCCCGGTCTTTTTGTTTCATGTGCCATTGGCATTGTTGTGTTTTGTTCTTCCATAAATAATGATTTTGTTGGTTAATAATTGTATAATTGGACAAATATAAAAAAAAAGATTCCATCTTTCAAAAAAAATGGAATCCTTAATTTAAGATATTTTATTCTAAACTTCCGATAGTATTTTCAACTGCTTTTAATATCTCGCATGATTTAACAAGATTTTTCATCGCATTATGGTCAGGATATAATGGACGGTCAATATCAAGATAATCAATATGTTTACGGATAGTATCTTTAGCGATTTTAGTTCCTTCGCCAAGTTTGTATTTTTCTTCGTCGAATTTCTCACGGATGTCAAGAGCTTGAGCAGCAGCCATATATTCTATTCCAAGAATACCATAAGCATTATCCAGAATCTGAAGGTTTTTCAGAACACCGTTCATACCCATAGAAACAAAGTCTTCCTGATCGGCAGCGGCAGGAATTGACTGAACACAAGAAGGAGTTGATAATATTCTCTGTTCAACAATCTGCATATCAGCTGTGTACTGGCTTAACATTAATCCTGAGAACATTCCTGCTCCTTTGGTAAGGAATGGTGGAAGCCCGACACTTAATGCAGGATTATTCAAACGGTTCATTCTTCTTTCTGAAAGAACACAAACCATTGTTACAACTGCTCCAACCATATCCATTGGAACCGAAACCGGTGTGCCCTGGAAATTAGCACCAGAAAGCTGTAAATTATCTTCTGCAAAGAAAATAGGATTGTCGGCAACTCCGTTAAGCTCTATTTCAACCTGTGAGCGTGCCCAGCTTAGCTGATCGTGAGCAGAACCGATAACCTGAGGAGTTGACCTCATTGAATAAGCATCCTGAACCTTAACTTTAAGTTTTCCGGTAGCAAGATCACCGTTTTGAGTTACTTTCCTGATGGCAGCAGCACTTCTTATACCGCCTTTAAAACCTCTTACCTCAAGTAAACGACTATTATATGGTTTAAGATTGGCTTTTAATGCTTCGAGTGACATAGCGCAGGCAATTTCAGCCTGTTTTAAGAAATTATTTACATCGTGCAAAATAAGACATGAAATACCTGTAATACAGTTAGAACCATTTATTGCAGCAAGGCCATCACGTGCTTCAAGTCCCGGAATAGGAATTCCTGCGCGTTCCATTGCAACTTTTCCCTGCAATAATTCGCCATTATAAAATGCATACCCTTCACCCATAAGTAAAAGAGCAATCTGTGACATAGGAGCGAGGTCGCCGCATGCACCAACAGAGCCTTTTACACAAACTGAAGGAGTAACTCCTTTGTTAAGCATTTCAACATAAGTTTGGGTTATCTGAGGGCGGCAACCTGAATTACCATGTGCATGAACATTAATACGACTTAGCATAGCAGCTCTAACATGTTCAATTGGCATTGGTTCTCCGATTCCTGCAGCATGATTATAAATAAGGTATTTCTGGAAATCTTTTACCTGATCATCATTAAGAACAATCTCTGAAAATTCACCGATACCTGTATTGATACCGTACATAATTTCGTGATTTTCAATCTTTTTTTCAAGCATTGCTCTGCATTTGATAATTCTGTCAAGCGCATCGGGGTGAAGCTCGATTTTTTCATTATAACGTGCAACTTTAACAACGTCTTCTATTGTTAAACCGTTTCCTGTTATTGTTATTGCCATAATTTTTTCTCCTTTTTTATATTTAGATTTTTTATTTAATGATTTGTTAATTAAGTTAATTAAGTCAATTAGTTAATGGTTGAAATTTTAATTAAATTTTTGCTATTGACTATTTAATTAATTATTCCAAAACAACGGAATTAATTAATTGTTTAAACTTGTTTATAAAATGAAATGAAAACGAAAATCAGGTGGAAATTTCAGAACAGGCATGTTCTGTTAAGTTTAATAATGAATTTTATCAACCAATTTTTCATAAGACAAAATTATAAAAAAAATGAACAGTTCATCATAAATCAACAAAAAAATCAATTAATTCATTATTATTCAGTTTTTTCTGTTCTCCTGTAGTCATATTTTTTAGGTTAACCTGATTATTTTGAATCTCATCATTACCAATAACAGCTACATAAGGAATATTTTTAGCATTTGCATAATCGAATTGTTTTTTAATTTTAGCGTTATCGGGATATATTTCAGAAGGTATATTTCTGTTTCTTAACCCGTTAAGTAGTTTAAGTGAGGCAATTTCTTCGTCGCCTCCGAAATTAACAAACATTATTTTTGATGTTGCCTGTACAGATTCAGGAAACATATTAAGTTCATTTAATACATCGTAAATCCTGTCGGCTCCAAAAGATACACCGACTCCTGAAACTGCCGGCATACCAAAAATTCCGGTAAGATCATCGTAACGCCCTCCTCCACAAATACTTCCAATATTGGCATCATTAGCTTTAACTTCAAAAATAGCTCCTGTATAATAATTTAATCCTCTTGCAAGGGTTAAATCTACTTCGAAATTAGCTTTTAAATCAATGTTTTTCAAATAATTGATTATAGAGTTTAACTCTGCAATTCCTTTTTTCCCCGGTTCTGAATTACATAAAATTGAAGAAAGTACTATGAGTTTTTCTTTATTATTGCCTTTGAGATTTATTATGGGCTGAATATCATCTATTGCTTTCTTTGACAGTCCTTTAGAGAAAAGTTCCTCATTAACTTTTTCTATTCCTATCTTATCAAGTTTGTCGATAGCAACCGTAATGTCGGTTACTTTATCGGCCATCCCAATTATTTCGGCTATTCCAGTAAGTATCTTTCTATTATTGATTTTTATCGTAATATTGATATTTAGCTTTTTGAAAATATCGTCAATTATTTGAATTAGTTCAATCTCATTTATTAGAGAGTTGCTGCCAATAATATCAACGTCGCACTGATAAAACTCACGGTATCTTCCTTTTTGCGGTCTGTCTGCACGCCAAACTGGCTGTATCTGATATCGTTTAAAAGGAAAATTAATCTCATTTCTGTGTTGTACAACGTATCTGGCAAAAGGAACTGTCAGGTCATAACGCAGGCCTTTTTCA
>CAZELC010000204.1:0-5846 GCA_964512865.1 uncultured Bacteroidales bacterium | reverse complement strand
ATGAAAAAAGTACGGTTAAATATTCACATAAAGACAGAAGGTCGATTGTTTTCCAAGCAAGGGTTAAAGGTGAGTCGCCTTTCATTATCTCATACAAACAAAAACTTAAATTATTTAAAGCTGAATATATTCTTCTATCAACCGGCTCATGGGGCAAGTCATTGTCAACTGCAAACTATAAACTTGTGATTCCGGCTGGTATTAAGGTAAAGAAATTTTCAATTAATCCAGATATAAGTACTGAAATAGGCGATAAAACTATATTTTTGTGGCAAAGAGAGAACTTTAATCCAGATAAAAATTTAATTTTTGAATACGAAAAAAAATAACATTTTAGGAAATGTAACTAAGGATTAAAAAAGAAGTATCAATTTAAACCATTAATTTGTATTTTAACTCTCTATAAAAAATCACGAAAATTTATCTCCTCCCCGTCAACTTCATCAGCCCGTCAATAATTGTGAGCGGGTGCGGAGGGCAGCCTGGAAGATAAAGGTCGGGTTTGTACTTTTCGATAAAACTGCGGTTTAGTGCGGGACTGCCGTCAAAAATACCACCGCTTAAGGCGCAGGCACCGCATAAAATAACAACTTTGGGTTGCGGGATTGCTTCAAAAGTAAGCTCAAGAGCTTTTAGACTGTTTTCAACCAAAGCACCGGTAATTACTACACCGTCTGCATGACGCGGAGATGCAACAAACTCTATCCCATATCGACTCATATCAAAGTTTACATTATCAGCAGCGTTAAGCTCAAACTCACAGCCATTACAACTACCGTCAGAAACAAGTCTTAACTTTAAAGATTTACCGAATACTCTTTTTATCTCGCTTCTTACCTTTTCGGGATTCCAATCAATGGTTTTATTATCAGAAACTTTGAGCAACTCAAGATCGTTGCTTGCTATCTTATAACTGTTTGTAAAATTTATTTTCTTTTTTGGACATTCATTGCTACATTCTACACAAAAAACACATCTTGCAAGGTCTATTGTTAAAGGTTCGGTTGTTATAGCATTTACAGGGCAAACCTCAGCACAAAGGTTACAGCCATTATTGCACTCAATATCCGATATTTCGGGCATCCCGGCATGAATTGCAGGCAGGTTAACCTTTGTCAGATCGGGAATAAACTGTTTTCCTTGGTGCTTTAATATTTTTAATGTTTTAAACATAAAGTTTGTTTATTTTATTTTGCAAAGAGCTCTCCCTTCTCCTTTTTCCCTTCTCCCTTCCAAAACTAAAGATCATACCCACAATACGACAAATTAAAACTCTTATTACATACCGGAAAATCAGAAATATCATTATTTCTTACCGCCAATGCAAGCGCCATCCAGTTATGTAACGAAGGGTCTTTTATTTTGTAATGCTCAATATTCCCTTTATCATCAGTTATTACACAATGACATATCTCACCACGCCAGCCTTCTGTAAGTGATACAAGCAAACTGTCAGGTTGCAGCGCCAACGATTTATCTTTTTCCCTTTCATAATTCACCGGTTCAAACCTTTCAAGGAGATTAAGAATATATTGCAGTGATTGTTTTATTTCATTATTTCTAAGCATTGCCCTCGCATAAACATCTCCGTAATCCATTACAAGTGGTGAATGCTCCATTTTTGTATAATGACCATAAGGGTGTGATGCCCTTATGTCGCGTGTTATGCCTGTTGTTCTGGCTGCCATGCCTACTGTTTGTATCAGTTTGCTTTGCTCGTGGGTAACGATACCGACTCTTTCAAAACGTGCAAGAACACTTGGTGAATCAAAAATCTTTTCTGTGATTTCGAGGTATCTGAACTCAAATGCTTTCAGATTATCGGTTATTTTCTTTATCAGCTCTTTATTAAGCGGGTAAGGGTCATAACCTACACGTATAAGTTTTCTTGCAAATCGGTTACCGCACCATATAAGAAATGTATTAATAATTGTTGTTCTTAAACCCTGAAGAACAGCCGCCCCAAGCTGATAAGCAACATCAGTACACAATGCTGAAAGGTCGGCGGTATGCATAGCTATACGCTCGAGTTCAAAGGCAATCACTCTTTCAATTTCTGTGCTCTCGGAAACATTACTCCCTGAAAGAGATTCCATTAGGTTTGTAAATGCAGCAGTATGACCAACAACAGTATCACCTGCAATGCTTTCAGCTAATATGGTTTTCGCTAATACAGACTTTTTTGAAACCATAAGTTTTTCAACCGCTCTGTGCTGATAGCCAAGATGTATTTCAAGATGAAGAACTCTTTCTCCGTTACATATAAATCTGAAATGACCGGGCTCGATAATTCCCGCATGTATCGGTCCTACTCCTACTTCATGCAGCTCATGACTTTTAATTGAATAGAAAGGGTAATTGGAAATATCTGAGTTAATATCATTTCTGTCGAAAGGAAATCTTACAGGCTTAAGCCATGGATGATCTATAAAATGAACTCCGAAATTCTCTGCAAGTTCTCTTTCAAATACATGCATCCCAAAATCATGAACAGATAATGAATCAATAGGTGTTTCAACTTTTTCGGCAAGTTCAAAAGAAATCACTTTCAGGTCTTTGTTACCATCATCGGCAATAATGCAAATGAACTTATTTATATTTTTTTTCTGATGAATATAATAATTTACACAATGACAGTTTTTATCTTTAAGTAATGCGAGTACGGTAGTGTAAAACTCATTATAAGGCAGTACAGGCAATTGATTAAGAGCTATTGGTTCGTTATTATTTATTGTAAGATATTTCATTGCCTTCTACTTTGGTAAAGTTGAAATTGCACTATTAATAAAATCTATCAGAAATGGCGGAGGACAAAGCCCGATAACGAGTGCCAGCAAAAACAATATCAGTTGCGGAATACTCTCCCATTTACTTATCTTCTTGTCTTCCTCATGCACTTCAAGCGGGACATTCCCAAATATTATCTTGAAAAAATATTTTGCCAGAACAAAAATAATAAAGCACATCAACAGCATAATAAATATCGCAAGCCACGCATATCCCTCATTGAACATGGTGAGGAATATCATGAACTCGGTAAAGAATAATCCCGAAGGCGGAATTCCGGATAAAAGAATAAATGCCAGTATCATCACAATCCCGCCTAGTTGGTTAATCCTGAAATAACCGCTTATTGAATAAACTTTCTTTGTTTTGAAAACCCTTATTATCTGGCCAATCTGATAAAATAAACCTGATTTTACAAGTGTATGAATAATAAGATGTAAAATGGCTGCAACCCATGCAATGCCGCCAACAGCTAGTGCAAGAGCCACAATACCCATATTCTCAATACTTGAATAAGCAATCAGTCTTTTGAAATTTTTTACTTTAAGAAGATATACGGCGGCAAAAAATATCGTCAAAGTGCCAAGTACCAGCAGCACATGATTCATCCACGAGAATATTGCCGAATGCGAAAGCAGCGTACAAAAACGGAATACAGCAATAAATCCGACATTCATAAGTGAAGTTGATACCATAGCACTTACCGGACTGGGTGCAACTGCATGTGCATCAATACATACGGTGTGCAAAGGGAAAATCCCCATTTTTACACTGAAACCTATAACTATCAGTATAAATGCTATTTCAAGGAGCAACTTGTTATTAATGTTGATAAAAATAGTCTGAAGTTCAGAGAAAGTTAAGGTTGAACTCGTAAAACCACTGATGCTAATATCAAGCAGCAATATCCCAATAAAAGAAAAAGCAAGTCCTATTGAAGAGATAAAGATGTATTTCCATGTAGCTTCCACTGCTTCAGAAGTTCTTTCATGATAAATGAGCAAAGCTATTGAAAGTGTTGTAGCCTCAGCAAAAACCCACATAATACCAATATGATTCGACATAAAAACACCTGTCATACTTGCTATAAATCCTACAAGAGATGTAAGATAATATGCCTTCTGACTTATATTATCATTTCGTTTGTTGAGATATACAAAGCTTTGTATAATGGTAGTTATTGATATTACGGATAGTAATGTAAGAAATATCAGTCCTACACCGTCAACTTTAAAATACAGATAACTGTATGTGCCGAAATTATATATCAGATAAATATTAAGCAGAAGCTGGATAATCACGAATAATGAAACAACGATATACTGAACAGCACTTTTCCTGAAGGTCAACAGACTTCCGCAAAATACCAGAACCATTATGAAATATAATGATATCATCTTTTAATCTTTAAGTTTGTTTAACCTTGAAATATCAAAATCCTTTGAAACACGACCTATCTTATCGATAAATAATCCGAAAAGCAGCACACTTACCAAAAGATCAAGAAGTATCCCCGCATTTACTGTCATCGGCATTTCATTACCGATGGAGAACGAAAGCATTACAATACCATTTTCCAATATCACATAACCGATTATATGCGTTATTATTTTCTTACGAGATACGATCAGGAATAAACCTGTTGATATTGCCGAGAAAGCTGCGGTAAAGTAAATTATTCTATAAAATTTCTCATGCATATAAAACGAAAGGATGAAGCTCATTATAATTAGTAATGAGACAATAAGCAATGAGTTAAATCCTGAGATATAAGGCTCAACTTCCCGTTTGATATTATTCTTTTTAATTGTCCTTTTCAGAAAATATGGAACGCCGATAGCCTTAAAAACAAGCGTTTCGAGCAAGACAAAAATCAGGTTTACGATATTCATCTCCCGAAGTTCGATGAATGCAATACCAAAAAGCAGCAATCCCTGAACCATAAGAAGATCAATCAAGACGAACATCCTGCCTGAAATCGCAGCATAAAAAAGTGTAATAATAAATATAAGTATTAGCATTGTTATCATTGCTTAAAACTGTTTTGTAAGTATCATTATTATGCTGAAAAATATAAGTATTGCTATTGGTATCAGCGTAATTATTGCCTGATTATTATTTCTCATTTTATATCTTGCCCTGAATGACTCAAGTACACCGACCAGAATAGCAAATATAACCTGTATCATTAAAAATATCGGTATATATATGTAGAATGGCATTTCCGGTATCAGGAAGAAATTGCTTATAAGGCTTCCAAATATCACAAATTTCAGAGCCGATGCATATTGTATTATTCCCAGATCGAATCCGCTGTTATCAAGCACCATCACTTCGTGAATCATGGTAAGTTCAAGATGTGTTTTGGGATCGTCGTATGGCATCCTGCTATTCTCTATCATACATATTTGAACAAGAACGTAAGCTGCCATGAAACCGGCAAATATTGCAAGATAGGAGTTAAAGTACAGCGCATTGTAAATCTCACTGAAAGATGAATATCCGGTAAGCATTGCAAACGAAGCAAGGAGAATAAAGAATGCAGGTTCTACAAGCATCGAATACAGAGCTTCGCGGCTTGCGCCCATTCCTTCAAATGCACTTCCTGTGTCGAGCGCACCTATTATCATAAAAAATTTCCCGATTGCCAGCAGATATGCAAAAAATACAAAATCTCCGTTAAACGATATTATACTCTCACTTCTTCCCAGCGGCAGGAAAATTATTGCTGTAAGTATTGAAGCAAAATAAACCAGAGGTGCAATTTGAAATATGAAGCTTGAGGTTTTGCTGTAAACATTTCCTTTCCTGAGCAATCGCACGATGTCCTTCATAGGCTGAAAGATGCCGGGACCTTTTCGTCCGCTCATAATACTTTTAGTCCTGACAATTATCCCGGGAAAGAAAAACGAACTTATTAATATGAGCAATAAACCAAGCATAATAATTAAATCAAATTCAGCACCGTAAGCGCTATAAGTACTATTATCATTACAAAAGCATATAAAATATAGTGCTGTGTATTTCCGGTCTGTATTACTGCAAACCTGTCAAAAAGA
>CAZELC010000203.1:0-5875 GCA_964512865.1 uncultured Bacteroidales bacterium | reverse complement strand
TTAACCAGCGAGTCTTTCCCTGCACAACTGTTAACTTTAAGTTTTACAGTATAAGTTCCGTTTGCAGTGTATGTATGGCTTGGATTCTGAAGTGTTGAAGTTCCTCCGTCACCGAAAGTCCATGTCCATCCGGTAGCACTGGAAGATGACATATCGGTAAAATTAACAACACCATTACAGGTTGATGTAACATTAGCAGCAAAAGCAGCAATGGGAGGAATTTGTTTTAAAGTAACATTTTTAACTGTTGCTTGTCCATCTGTTACAACAATATTTGTGAAGGTTTTAGATTGATAACCAGAAGCTGAATAAGTAATACTGTAAGTTCCGGCCTTCAGGTATCTGTGATAGTTACCTACAGGGACAGCAGAGTAAACATGAGAGCTGTCAACATCATGACTGTTAACAAATACTTTAGCTTTAATTGGAGTTCCTGAGCATGAATCAGTAATAATACCTCTAACTCCGTAAAGAGACTGTTCGAGATACTTTAAAATAGGTCTGTACAAATAACCCCAATAAGCATTAAGATTTTCAGTCCCTAGTGTTTTTGTATCAGAAATTTCTAATGTTACTTCCTTGCAATGATGAAAATAGTTCATATAATCTTGTCTTCCTCCAGTAATGATATACCAATCTCCTCCAAAAGTTACACCGGTAGTGTTATTTGTGTAATTTGCCATTAGCCCAGGACCGTTAAAATAGCTAATGGAAGTTCCGTATAGTCTACAACTATCAGCAAATTGATGGCTTACAAAGTGCCACCAGTCTTCATCTGCAGTTGGTCTTGATGAGTTCCATGTATCCCACGGGTAATTAACTACATCAGTACCTCCATGGAAATTTGCAGCCATGTTAAAATGATGATTAGTTGCAAAATCCATGAAAGCTTGTGTTTCCGGTTGTATTGGTGAGTTAACACTTGGCTCATCACTATTTTCAGGACCTCCTATTCTGGGGTCAGGATAGTTTCTGTTAAGGTCTTTTGAATTGGCATTATATCTTGTGGAAGTTGGAGAAGAACCAATTATGTTATTTCCGCTTTTGTACGTTCCATCAGGGTTGGCAATAGGGCATATCCATAAATCAATATTGTTAACAATATTCGTCAATCTGGAATTTGTTCCATAAGATGTTAGCAATAAATCCATCAGCCTTAACATCATAACAATTCCGGTTGTTTCATCCCCGTGCATACTGCTGGAATATAAAAACTGAGGTTTGTTGGCAGGCGTACCTACATTGCTTGTTATTTGAGCTACTAAAATTCTTCTTCCTGAAGCAAGATTGAGTATTGTGTCAATCTGACATAGGTTTGGGTAGTTTGATGCGTATTGAGCCATCATTGTTTCATATACTGAATATGTCGGGTATCTGTCCCATGAGGCCATTTGTGCGACAGTTGTAGCCATATTAATAGCTTTAGTTGACTTGTTTTCAACCAAAGTATAATCAATATTTCTCTTTAAAAAGCATATAAATCCTTCTTTGTTTGCATAAGCAGTAATTTTATATCCACCGGAAGGAGAAATTTCCATCTTGTCAATGGAAATAATATTTGTAAGGTCGTTATTTATAATTTCCAAATTATTTACAACAAAACTGAAAATAATTTCACTTCTGTTTTTAAATATCTTATTTGCAATTTTTTCGTTTTTTGTAAGAGTTGGAACATCCTGAGCCAATGAAATAAAAGTTGCTGAAGAGATAAAACAAACGAGTAGTAAGGAAAATAATTTTTTCATATCTATATATTTATATCAAGGCATAAAATTACGGAAATTTTTATTAATTGATGCTATCTGTTGATAAAAAATTCAAAAGTTGGTGTTCGGTTTTTGGTAATCGGTTTTCGGTAATCGGTAATCGGTATTTGGTAATCGGTGATCGCAAAGCTTTATCGGTAATCGGTAATCGTTAATAGGAAAGCGTTATCGGTGGTCGGTATTTGGTAATCGGTTTACGGTGATCGGTGATCGGAAAGCGTTATCGGTAGTCGGTATTTGGAAATCGGTTTACGGTAATCGGTGATCGCAAAGCTTTATCGGTAATCGGTTTTCGGTAATCGGTAATTGGTAATCGTTAATCGTTAATCGTTAATAGGAAAGCGTTATCGGTGGTCGGTATTTGGTAATCGGTTTACGGTAATCGTTGATCGGAAAGCGTTATCGGTGGTCGGTATTTGGTAATCGGTTTTCGGTGCACTGAATACTGAATACTGACTACTGAATACTGAATACCGAATACTGAATACATTGCAATAAACACAATAATAGGAATTAAACTTTTTCCTTTTGCAATTTTTAACAATTTTATATCTTTGCGGAAAATTAATGAGTTATGGTAAATTATGGTGGCATTCCTGAGGAATTTGATAATCTTGAAACCTCAAAAATAGTTGTTTTACCTGTTCCTTACGACGGCACAAGCACATGGATAAAAGGTGCCGATAAAGGTCCTGATGCTGTTATGGAAGCTTCAGCCAATATGGAACTTTATGATATTGAAACTGATAAGGAAGTATATACAATAGGTATTCATACGGCTGATCCCGTAGCCGAAAACTCTTCACCTGAAGCAATGGTTGATGCTGTTTTTCTTGCAATGAAAAAGTATCTGTTCCTCGATAAGTTTGTCGTTACTGTTGGTGGTGAACATTCAGTCAGCATCGGAGCTATTAAAGCTCACTCTGAAAAGTATAAAGATTTATGTGTTCTTCAACTGGATGCGCACTCTGATATGCGACCTGAATATGAGGGAAGCAAAAATAACCACGCTTGCGCAATGGCAAGAGCTTCTGAATATTGTGACGTTATTCAGGTTGGTATAAGAAGCATGGCTGCCGAAGAAAAACAGTTTATAAAAAGAAAGAATGTTTTCTTTGCTGATGAAATAATTAAGGATCCAAACTGGATTGATTCTGTTGTCGGTATGCTTGATGAAAATGTATATATTACCATTGATATGGATGTTTTTGACCCTTCTGTGATGCCATCTACAGGTACTCCTGAACCGGGTGGACTTTTTTGGAATGAGGTTCTTGATCTGATGAGATCTGTTAATAACTATAAAAATATTGTAGGCTTTGATATAGTGGAACTTTGTCCTAATGAAAATAATAAAGCACCTGATTTTATGGCATCTAAACTGATCTATAAGATTTTGAGTTATAAGTTTTCGGGGGAGTTTGTTTAGTTTAAAGTTCAAAGTTCAAAGTTGAGAGTTGAGAGTTCAAACTCAGAACTTTGAACACTGAACAAATAAAAAATCACTAATGCAAAAATTCAATAAATAATTAAAATATATGAAATAAAGAAGCAGATAATACTTGATACTTCTTCTTTATACTAAATACTTAATACTAAAATAAAAAAAATGGAAAAGAAAAACCTTTTAAAAGAAACAATTCAGCATATCGATATTAAAGCTATAGACTCTACACAACTTATAGATGCAATGCGTGATATGTCATTCACTTCTCGTGATACTGCCGTAGCCACTGATATTTATAACAGAATGATCAAAGATAAGGATTGCACTATATTCC
The DNA here is from genome assembly GCA_964512865.1 of uncultured Bacteroidales bacterium. GTDB lineage: Bacteria > Bacteroidota > Bacteroidia > Bacteroidales > CAIWKO01 > CAZELC01. Next base: position 2,328 of record CAZELC010000203.1, on the reverse strand, counting down.
TTACTCTTGCAGGTAGCACAAGCGCAGGTGGATGTATGCAGGTTTATGTGGATATGGTAAAAAACAAAATGGTAGATTGTATTGTCGCTACAGGCGCTTCGATAGTTGATATGGACTTTTTTGAAGCTCTTGGTTACAAACATTATAAAGGAACACAGTTTATCGACGATAGTAAATTGCGGGATCTCTACATCGACCGCATTTATGATACTTTTATAGATGAAGAAGAATTGCAGGCTTGCGATAATGCGATAAAAGCAATTACAGATTCATTGGAAAAAAGACCTTATTCCTCAAGAGAATTTATTTGGGAAATGGGCAAGTGGCTGACCAAAAACTCAGTGAAAAAAGATTCGCTGGTTCAGGTTTGTTATGAAAATAATGTTCCTATATTCTGTCCGGCATTTACTGATAGCAGTGCAGGTTTCGGTTTGGTAAAGCATCAGTGGGAAAATCCGGAAAAACATGTTTCAATTGATTCAGTTGCAGATTTTCTGGAACTGACCAAGATAAAAATGGCAGCTAAAACATCCGGTTTATTCATGGTAGGCGGCGGTGTTCCGAAGAACTTTACTCAGGATACCGTTGTTTGTGCTGAAGTTTTGGGTTTTGATGTTCCAATGCATCAGTATGCAATTCAGATTACAGTTGCTGATGTTCGTGATGGTGCGTGTTCAAGCTCAACATTAAAAGAAGCTTCTTCATGGGGCAAAGTTGACACTGTTTATGAGCAGATGGTTTATGCTGAAGCAACTACTGTTGTGCCTCTGATTGCAAGTTATGTTTACCACAAAGGCTACTGGAAAGAAAGACAGAAGTTTGAGTGGGCGAAGATATTTTAGAGATTAGGTGTTAGGGATAAGTGATTGGTTTGTGTAGGTGATCAGTAATCGGGTAATCAGTAATCGGGTGATCGGTTATCAGGTAATCAGTAATCGGGTGATCGGTTATTAGGTAATCGGGTAAGTGGTAATCGGTGATCAGGTAATCGGTAATCAGGTAAGTGGTGAAATGGACTAAGTTTTATGACCAAATGAACTTATTTAACAATTTGACTTATTGACCAATAGACTTAGTACTTTGTACAAAACGCTTTATACTAAATACTTTGTACTAAATACTTTGTCCTAAATACTAAAAAAATGGCTGAGGAAAAAAAAGAAAAATGGACTCAATGGGTTGCGTTGACAACTATTATTTTTGCTGTATGTGCTGCAATCTCAACTTTGAGGGGCGGCAGTAATTCGACAAAAGCACAGCTTACTACAACTATTGAAGCTAATAAATGGAGTTATTTCCAGTCGAAAAGCATTAAACAACATACATCGGAAGTGGAAGTTGATATTTTGCAGCTTTTAAGTTTAGCTGATAACCAAGCTACAAGGGATTCAGCTTTAAAAATTTTAAAAGCGGTGAAATCGGATGTTGAAAGATATGATAAAGAAAAAACCGAAGCAAAAAAGGATGCTGAAGGTTTTGAAAAAAACATCGAAGAGTATAAGGAACATTCGGCTGCTTTTGGCATGGCGAGTATGCTCTTGCAGATTTCCATAATGCTTTGCGGTATTAGTGCAATATTAAAAAAACGACTTTCCTGGTACGTTGGAATGGTGTCTGGTGCCATCGGCATTGCCTATATGACGAACGGTTTCTGGTTGTGGTTTTAGTTTTGGACGATAGTGATCTATGACCAGTAATTAGTGATTATTAGTAATCGGTAAGCAGGTGATCGGTAATCAGGTAATCGGTGATCGGTAATAAGGTAATCAGGTAATCGGTGATCAGGTAATCGGTAAGCAGGTAATCGGTAATCGGTAACCATGTAAGTGTTGAAATTGATTAAGGTTTATGACCAAATGAACTTATTTAACAATTTGACTTATTGACCAACAGACTAAGTACTTTGTACTAAATACTAAAAAAATGGCCGAGGAAAAAAAGAAAAATGGACCCAATGGTTTCAGATTGCTTTACGACATTATAGGGTAAAATCTTAATATTATTGCATAACTTTATATTATCTTATGATAATAGGTTGAAATTATCGTTTAATATATTTTCATTATCGAATAATCGGCTAATATTATAGGATAGCAAGTTCTTATTAATGGATAATAGGTTCTTGTTAATGGGTAATAGTTTGATGTTATCGGATAACAGGTTCATGCTGATCAATAACATGTTCATATTATGGGATAACCTTAATTCAATCAAGGATATTATAATAAATTATAGTGATAATCTTAACTTAAAACGTACCGGACTGTTCTATCTTCTGATAATCAATAGTTGCTTGCCTTTGCAAATGTTATATTAACATAGATATCA
>CAZELC010000202.1:0-5883 GCA_964512865.1 uncultured Bacteroidales bacterium | reverse complement strand
CAAATTCATCTGTAGATAAATATGAAGTTAAAACCCTTAACAATATAAACGGTATGCACGCGTTTATGATATTCGTTATAACATAAGTTGAAAATGACTTAAATAAGTTCATTAAGTTGAAAAAATTGAAAGATATTGTTTATTTTTGCCATTATTGTCTGCAAAAGTATAAAAAAACGAATATAGTTTTTATTTATTGTATTTATACCATATTGTAAAAAAATGAATTTAAAGAACAAAAAAATTCTGGTTACCGGTGCTGATGGATTTATCGGGAGTCATCTGGTTGAAAAACTTGTTGATGAAGGTCATAAAGTTAAGGCTTTTGTATATTATAATTCTTTTAACAGTTGGGGTTGGTTAGATAGCTTTCCAAAAGATAAACTTGATAAGATTGAGATATTTACCGGCGATATCCGTGATCCGAACGGTGTTAGAACTGCGGTTAAAAGTTGTGATATTATTTTTCATTTGGCAGCATTGATAGCCATACCATATAGTTATCATTCTCCTGACAGCTACGTTGATACAAATATAAAAGGCACATTAAATATTCTTCAGGCAGCTAAGGATTATGGTGTAGAGAAAGTTATTGTAACTTCAACATCTGAAGTTTATGGAACCGGGATTTATGTTCCTATTGATGAAAAACATCCAAAACAAGGGCAGTCGCCGTATTCTGCTACAAAAATTGGAGCCGATGCAATTGCCGATTCATTTTACAGAAGTTTTAATTTACCGGTTACCATTGTGCGTCCTTTTAATACTTATGGTCCACGCCAATCGGCAAGGGCTGTGATACCAACTATAATAAGCCAGATACTTGCAGGAAAAAAAGAAATTAAACTCGGCTCACTTAATCCAACACGTGATCTTCTGTTTGTTAAAGATACTGTAGATGGCTTTATCGAAATTGCAAAATCTGATAAGCTTATTGGTGAGGAAGTAAATATTGCGACAAATAATACAATTTCTATTGGTGATCTGGCAAAAATGATCATTAAACTTACTGGCAGAAAAGTTAAGATTGTAAGTGATGATATTAGGAAAAGACCTGTGAAAAGTGAAGTTGAAAGATTACATGGAAGCAATCAAAAATTGCTGGCAAATACCAAATGGAAACAAAAATATTCTTTAGAGCAAGGGCTAAAAGAGACGATTGCCTGGTTTGGTGAGGCAAAGAATCTGAAAATGTACAAAACGGATATTTACAATGTTTAAAGAAACAGTAGATTTTATAAGGAAAGTTTTTAAAGAAGATAAAGCAAATATAGCTTTACATGAACCCAGATTTTGCGGTAAAGAAAAAGAGTTTCTTCTCGATTGCATTGACTCTACTTTTGTTTCTTCTGTTGGCAAATATGTTAATCTATTTGAAGATAAAATAAAGGAATTTACCGGAGCAAAGTATGCAATTGCAACCTCTAACGGTACTTCTGCATTACATCTTTCACTGATACTTGCCGGAGTTAAACCTGGTGATCTTATTATTTCGCAACCTCTGACATTTATTGCAACCTGTAATTCAATATCATATCTTGGTGCTGAGCCTGTTTTTGTTGATGTTGATATTAAAACTCTTGGGCTTTCAGCTGAGAAACTGGCAGATTTTTTTGCTGCAAAAACCATTATTAAGGATGATGGTTTCTGCTATCATAAAGATTCAGGAAAAAGAATTCCTGTTTGTGTGCCGATGCATACATTCGGTCATCCTGCTGAAATAGATAAAATTGCTGAGCTTTGCAAAAAGAATAATGTTGTTCTTGTTGAAGATGCAGCGGAATCAATAGGAAGTTATTACAGAAACAAGCATAGCGGCACATTTGGTTTGTTTGGAACAATGAGTTTTAATGGTAATAAAACTATAACTTGTGGTGGTGGCGGTATGATAATAACTGATGATGAAAAATCAGCAAAACTGGCAAAGCATCTAAGTACTCAGGCAAAGGTTCCACATTCATGGAATTTTGAACATGATATGACAGGATATAATTACCGTTTGCCAAACCTTAATGCTGCTCTGGCTTGTGCTCAAATGGAACAACTGGAATCATTCATAGAAAATAAAAGGGAACTGGCATTAATTTATAAGGATTTTTTTGCTTCCACACCATTTAAGTTTATATTAGAGCCTGAAAATGCAAAGTCGAATTATTGGCTTAATGCTATTTTGCTTAAAGACAGGAATGAAAGAGATGATTTTCTAAAGTTCACAAATGATCATGGTGTTTTGACCAGGCCGGCATGGACTTTAATGAATAAACTTAAAATGTTTGAAAATTGCCATACTGAGAATATTGAGAATGCAATTTATATTGAAGACCATTTAGTAAATATACCAAGCAGTATCAGGATAAAATGAAAGAGAAACTAATCCTTATTGGCGGTGGTGGCCATTGCAAATCCTGCATTGATGTTATTGAGCAGGAAAATAAGTATGAGATAGCCGGAATTTTGGACATGCCGGAAAATATAGGGAAAACGGTTTCCGGTTACGCTATTATAGGAACGGATAATGATATTGAGGAGCTTTCGAAACAATATAAAACATTCTTTATTACTCTTGGTCAGATAAAATCACCTGATAAGCGAATTGCAATTTACAATAAGCTGGAATCTCTTAATGCAATTCTACCTGTAATTATTTCACCACGTGCTTATATTTCAGCTCATTCCGTTATCGGTGACGGAACCATAATAATGCATGATGTTATTGTGAATGCAGGAGCTTTTATTGGAACAAACTGTATAATTAATACTAAAGCGCTTGTTGAGCACGATGCAGTAGTTGGAAACAATTGTCATATTTCTACTGCATCTGTAATTAACGGTGATTGCAAAGTTGGCGATAATTGTTTTATTGGCAGTAATGCTGTTATTTCAAATCTGGTTAAAATTGAAAGTGATTGTATTATCGGAGCAGGAAGTTTTGTCCCGAGAGATATTAAAATAAAAGGAGTTTACGTCGGTAATCCTGCAATAAATATAATGTAGCATGAAGAAAGTGTATATAATTGCAGAAGCAGGTGTAAATCATAACGGAGATATAAAAATAGCGGAAGAACTGATTGTTAAGGCAAAGAAATGCGGCGCAGATGCAGTTAAATTCCAATCTTTTAAAGCAGCAAATATTGTAAGCAAGGAAGCTCCAAGAGCTGAGTATCAGATAAAGAACCTTAAAGAGGAAATTTCGCAGTTTGAAATGCTGAGAAAATTGGAACTGAGTGAAAAGGATCATTATGCACTTCAGCAAAAATGTAAAGAAGCAGGAATTGATTTTTTATCATCTCCTTTTGACATTTCAAGTATAAAATTATTATCAAAAATAGGTTTAGATATTTTTAAGATTCCTTCCGGTGAAATAACTAATGTCCCATTTCTTAGAGAAATTGGCAGATTGGATAAAAAAGTAATTTTGTCAACGGGGATGGCTGATCTAAAAGAAGTGGATTTTGCATTAAATGAGTTGATCAGATCAGGAACTGCAAAGAAAAATATTACCTTGCTGCACTGCCATACAGATTATCCTACACATTTCAGAGATGTGAATCTAAATGCAATGCTCACTTTAAAAAAAGAATTTGGAGTTGCAGTTGGGTATTCAGACCATACTCCCGGAATCGAAATACCGCTTGCTGCTGTTGCTTTAGGTGCCGTTATTATTGAAAAACATTTTACTGTTGATAAAAACCTTCCCGGTCCCGACCATCTTGCATCTCTTGAGCCGGTTGAATTTAAATCCATGGCAACTGCAATCAGAAATGTTGAAAAAGCTTTAGGTAGCGGAATTAAAAAGCCGACTTCCAAAGAACTCAAAAACCTGATGGTGGTACGAAAGAGTATTTTCTCTTGTGAAAAAATAAAAAAAGGCCAAATATTAAAACCTTCTGATATTGAAATAAAACGTCCTGGTGATGGTATAAGCGCAATATTTTATGATGATATTATTGGAAAGAAGGCCAAATATGATCTCGAAAAAGGGCAAAAGCTGAAATTAACGGATATAGAATGAAAATCGGTATTTTAACAAGTTCCAGAGCTGATTACGGCATTTATCTTCCTCTTTTAAAGAAGTTATTTGCCGATAATTATTTTGATCCGGAGATAATTGCCTTTGGAACTCATCTTTCAAAAAGCCATGGTTTTACAATTAATAATATTATTGCAGATGGTTTCGAAGTAAAACATAAAATAAAAACGATTCCCAAAGGTGATAAACCTGAAGATATTAGTCTGGCTATTGGTGAAACCATAAAAAGCTTTTCGGGTTTCTGGGGAAAATACAAATTTGACGTAGTTTTAGCGTTGGGTGACAGATATGAGATGTTTGCTGCTGTTATGGCATCAGTGCCATTTCAGGTGAAGATCGCGCATATACATGGTGGTGAAACAACTACCGGCGCAATTGATAATTTGTTCAGACATAGTATTACAATGGCATCATCACTTCATTTTACATCTGCTGAAGCTTATAAAAAGAGAGTTATTGAACTCATGGGAAGTAAAGCAAATATTTACAAAGTCGGCTCTCTGAGTATTGATAATCTGAAGGATCTGAAGCTTTTTTCGAAAGATGATTTTCTGAAAAAATTTATGATTGATCTTAATAAACCATCAATACTTATAACTTTTCATCCGGAAACAATTTCATTTGAGAAAAACGAATTTTATATTTCTGAATTAATAAAAGCACTTGAAAAATTAAAGCAATATCAGCAAATAATTACTCTTCCGAACGCTGATACAATGGGTTCTGTGATAAGACGTGCATTGATAAATTATTCTGAAAAGAAGAAAAATGTTTTTTGTGTTGAAAATTTTGGAACTCTTGGCTATCTGAGTTGTATGAAGCATTGTTCATTTATGTTAGGAAATACCTCAAGTGGTTTTATTGAAGCTGCATATTTTCCCAAACCGGTAATTAATCTTGGAATTCGCCAGAAAGGAAGAATTGTTACCGGCAATATTGTAAATTCAAATATTGATAAGGAAGCCATACTGCATGCTGTAAAAAGTTTTGAACACCTTAAACTTCCGAAAAAAATTGAGATTTACGGGAATGGTAATACCGCATCTAAGATCATTCGGATCTTGAAAAAACAAAATACTACTTTCCAAAGGTTGTAAATTTATATTAAATTGGACCCAAGTCCATATTATCAAAATATTTATTTACCACGTCCATTGTTAGCTGATCAATGTCAAAGCTAAGGTCTTAGCAATTGAAACGCTATAGATTATTGGGTTTCAGCCCAAGATATGCAAAACCAAATCTGGATCAAGCGTAAAAGTTTTGGAAAGCTAATTAATTCGATAATCTATCTTTTCATTTTTGAAACACCGATTACACTGATTTTCACAGATTAATCTGATTATCTGTGCCTATCTGTGGTTAATATATAATAAAAAATTATTATAATCCACAACTTTTGTGATTGATGCGCTATAATCAAAAATTTTAAATATTTGAATTGCTGCTTCTTAGAAAGAAGGACAATCAGCGCTTCCGCCTTTGCGGCGTTTGAAGAAGCTCTTTTTTCCGCATAGGAATGTTTTAATCAAAGATATTTCAAAACCGCCAAAGCTTTTTGTTGCAGAAGTCAGTTTAGATATATTTGCGTCGTAGCTGAACATAAGCTGGAATTTTGCAATGTCAAGTCCCAATGTTCCGATAACATCGCCGCTCCATCTGTACCATATTCCAAAAAGAATTTTATTTACGGCAAATTTTTTAGAGAAATTAGTTCCAAAAACAATTTCTTTTGCTCCTCCCTGAAGTGTAAACAGAACTTTTGGCGACATAATGAATTTTCGCGAAAGGTTAACATTAATGCCTGCATGTGCAACAACTTGCCATGGAAGAGTGGCATTAAACCTGGTAAA
>CAZELC010000201.1:0-5902 GCA_964512865.1 uncultured Bacteroidales bacterium | reverse complement strand
TTACAAAATAAACTCCGCTTGGTAAACAGCTAACATCGATTTGCGATTTATTGTTTTTAAATTCTTGCTCAATTACTTTTTGCCCGTTAATATTGCAAATTGACAAAGATAAATCTTTGTCAATACAATTAGTTTCAACAGAAATTACATTATTTGCAGGATTAGGTGTAATAATCAAATTAATATCCTCTTTAATTTTATTTTCAATATTTGTAGTAAATTCATCACAATATTGAAAATCAAACGAATTGCTTAATTGATTAATTTTATTTACAGAAAAGCAAAGTAACCTTTTACTAAATTCAAAACCTTGTGCACCTATAGTCCCTACCCCCACTACATAACTTGCAGTTTCAGTAATATCAACTAATCCTTCTGCATTATATCTTTTATGGTATTTTAAACCTATCATTATTGAGTCAACACTTGTAATTCTAAGGGAATCATAAGGTGTTCGGTAAAATATATCGCCAACGACCAAATGCTGACTTACAGAAATATCTTTTTCAATATTATTTAAATCAATGGAGTATATTTTTTCATTTAATATATCCTGTCTTATTCCACCAGAGTATTTCAATATTGAAGGTTCAACTGGAGCGTATATTCCATTTGCCAGACCTGTATATACTTTAGTATATTTAATATTATTGATAATCGTATCACCAAGCCATTGTTCTTTTTCAAATTTTTTTTCACCCATAGAATAAGTATTCTCATAAAACCATATTGCACTATCTTCGGGAAAAGGTTGATAAATATTTGTTTGCCCTTGAGCGATTGTCAAGTATAGGCTGATTATTGATAAGATAAAGAAATTTTTCATAGGTGATATTTTTAAATTGCAAATAGCTTTTTATTGCTAAAACTGCTATAATATTTTCTATTACTTCAAATAAATATACAAAAATAGAATATTAATGATGCGAATCAATAACCATTGAGAATCCGCCGGGAACTATTTAGAATTCGTAATATTATTGATGATTACTGAAAAAAAAGGAGGCATTCAATCTGCCTCCTCTTATAAAAGTATGAACAACTTTTATTTTACTAATACAATTTTTTCAGTTTTCTTGAAATCATCGGTTTCTATTGTACAGAAATAAATTCCTGCCTGAAGTGTTGAACCATCGAAAATAATTTCGTACGAACCTTCACTTTGTCTTTCATCAACAATTTCAGCAACTTTAGCACCCATAAAATTACAAATGCTTATTTTCACATTACTTGCTTCTGGTAAAGTATAATCAATATTAACTGAAGACGTGAAAGGATTTGGAAATATCTTAATACCAGTTTCTGCTTCTTCCACATCAGAAATATCAGTATTTTGAGCATTACTTTTTGATGCTTCGAAACAATCAAGTACATATGCAAATAAAGAACTGCTCCCTGCCGGAGTGATGGTAACTCCCGGATTAAACACAATAGAATTTGTTGCACGTAATCGTATGATGTTGCTATAAGCAGTAAAATTAACATCTGTAAAATTTATATCATCTGCTTGTATTATAACAGGTCCTCCTATTGACATATATTGATAATTTAACACGCTTTCTGTTGGGCAATCTAATCCTTTATATACTCCAGAATTAAAATTATCTCGTCGGTAACTATTCCATCCGTAAATATTGTTGCTTGCATCTCCATTGGAATCCCAAACATAAAATTTAACAGGAGTGCTAACAATCAACTCATTCTTTCCATTATTATCAATATCATCAACACATGGAGTATTGGCAATTCCTTCATCTATTGTTATAGGAAATCCTTCTACCGGCGAACCATACATTTTATAAGCGTAAATATTTGTTCCTGATGTAACTATTATCTCCAAATCACTATTGATATCATCAATATCTGCAATAATAGGCGCTTTTTCAGTTCGTGATGTGTATCCTGGAATATTAATATCAGTAATTAAATTACCACTTTTACCCCACACATATAAATGACCGGCATCACCACAAACTACAACAATATTCCCATCTGCATTAATATCACCTACTGAAAATGATGGGCAAAATTGAGCGTAATCAGGACCTCCGCCTACAGACTTAGAAAGAGTAAAAGTAGGATGATTTGAATTATTCCAATCCCATCCAGATAAAGGAGTACCATTAGGTTTCATTGCGTAAATATTCGCAGTTGTTCCATTAGCAGAAATAAAAAGTATCTCATATGTACCATCATTATCAATATCTGCAACAACAGACGGAAAATCACATTTATAATCTGCAGGAGGGGTATACCCCGAGGGAGGGTAAACAGGATTGTTAGCGTTGTAATTTGTTCCATCTTCATTAAATATATATATCCCTGATATTTTGTACAAAGAAGATTCAGTACCTATTACAATTTCTTTTTTATCATCATTATTAAAATCATATGCTACAGGCATACTATACCCACAATTATATCCTGTTGTATTAGCCCATCCGGCATGAACAGTCCCGTCCTGATTATAAATTTTAATTCCGCCATCTAGTTCATTAGGATCTCCTCCACTTTGATTATTTGTTAAAATTTCCATATTGCCATCATTATCTAAATCGGATAAAACAGGACCTTTATTTAGTACCCATCCACTTACTGAATTCCTAAATATTTGATCAGGTAGATTATCCACAGGACTAGCATCTATTGTGGTCTCATAAACTAATAAACTTTGATTGTTTGGCGTTGGATAATTAGAATGACTCGTTGTTACTCCCAGTTCAAAATTCCCGTCATTTTCAATATCACCTATAGCAGGTGTTGAAGAATTATAACATTGCAAATTTATAAAACCACTCATGTTCGTAGAATTTCCATCAAGCATAAACCATCTTTCACCATCATGCTTAAATGCCCATACTCCTCCTACATTTTGACCTAGTGTACCTGTTGTAAAAAATATCTCTTTGTTATTATCACCATCTATATCACATACATTTGGTGAACCTTCAGCTCTTGTGCCCATCTCATTTGATGATGGTGAAGGAGATAATGGCCAACCAGTGTGAAGGTTTAATGATGTAGAAGCCATATAACCGCTAGCAGGATAATAATCGCTTTCGTTTCCAGATACATCAACAACTCTTAGCTTATAGTAATAAGTCGTCGTTAATTGTTGAAGTCCTTCATCCAAATAAGTAGTGTAACTGATTAAATTGTTATTTAATTTTGTATATGTTCCATTTGGAGTTAAACTTCTATACAAATTATAACCCTTCACTGTTGTAGCTGATGAAAGAATAATATTCCAAAATAATTTAATAGAAGTTGAGTATCCCGAATGGCTTATTGAAGAACTAGGTATATCAATTACTGGTTTCGATAACCCAATTCCCGTAAAAACCCATGATTTTCCATAATCGTTGGTTACTGTTAAATTAAATGTTTCATTGCTGTAGGCATTCGTTTTCATATTAAAATTAAATGTAGCTGTGTTTATAGCACTATTCGATGCTCCAATGTTTGGGTATGTACTGCTACCATTTGTAATAGTTATATTGGTAGAACTTGTAGTTAAAGTGGCATTCAATCCTGTTGCCTGTGCAAGACCATTATTGTATAGCTTGATCGTAAGCTGATTTGAACTTCCTGCTGCAAGCGTTCCAGTTACAGTATTTTCACCTTTATCTATATTAGGCTCTGCTATTTGAAGTTCAAAAGCTTTAATTACATGCTCCGTACCATTCAATATATCGAGAGTAAAAGTTACATACTGGGTTAATGGTCGGGGTGTAATATTTTCGAAAGCATCTTTGTTTATGCTGAAAACAAAAGGGCTGCTGTTGTTATTCCCTGTTCCGCCTGCGGAGATATTTCCAAAACCTGAAGTACCAGTGGTAATACTTACCATATTACTCGCCTGATTCGATTTTGCCTGCCATGTCAGTGTTGCTGTAACATTTGAAGCTGTTGAATTACCGGAATTAGTGAGAATAACCGGAAGTTGAATTGTTTCTCCTGCATCAACTTGTCCATCGCTGTTGCCATTGCTACCTCCTGTTTTATCATCATCAATTGTATAGCTTGTCATATAAGGATGAGAGGTAGAACTGCTAATGGTTATAGGAATAGTTGAAATATTAGGCAAATAATTATGTGCTGTTACTGTTACTGTAATATCTCCAGGAGTATCTGCAATAACATTTGAAAAAGAAAAATTTTGACTCGTTGTATTAATAGAAGTAATATCTGTTGTCGTCCAAATTTCAGTTCCTTTCCATGCAGTAACAGTTACAATTACTGTTGAAGAAGAAGGAAGTCCCGAAACAGTACCGGTTATTGTTTTATTTGTACTAGAATAATTTAAACTTGACACTGTTAAATTTTGTGGTACCGCTGTCCATACCATCATTTCAGGGTCACCTAAAAGATTGCGGTTTTTTAATCGAAATACATCACTTACTGTAGCAGAATATAAATTTAAGTTTCCAATATGGTAATACTTATTATCATAAGCATCTGCTTTGGTATTATCATAAAGTGATTGACAAAAATAATTTTTAAAATAAGAATCAGCTCCCCAATATCCCGCATCAGAATTTCCGATAAAAGCAACTCCTCCCCCATTTTGATTATTTATATAATGCTCGGAAATAGCGTCAAGAGAAAATTCATTGGGATGACAACCATCAGAATATAGAATTTGAGAATAAGAATTGCTATTTGTAAGATTTTCCATATCATTTTTTGTAATACCTTCGTGTGAGCAAACCGAAGAGGTTCCCATTGTACCAGGACCTGAGTGGTCGCAATGATATATAAGATGGATATTACCCCATGACTTACTAAAAGATGACCAACCCGTACTCATTGAGTTTATCACATTGCTTCTGTTTAATTGGAAATATCTGTCTGAATAAGAAGTTTCGCCTATATGGTTTAAATAATCATCATATAGTTTTAACACATAATAATTTGAAGGGTTAATATAACCATTACTCGAACTATCAATTTTATTAAGATTATTCTCTGCATCAATCCAATCGCCACAACTTTTAGCACCATTAGCAACCCAAAATGATAAATTCTGAACGTAATTTTTATTTGCAGTATTATCAAGCTTTTCGTAACCAATAACTTTATTAACAAAATTTGTAACGTCATTGGTACTATTTACCGGAGCCCTTCCAACATAATATTTAACAGAAATTTCATCACCGGAAAGTTCTCCCGATTCACCAAATAACGCATTGCCATTACTATTCCAATTCCCATCCACAGTTGCATAATAGAAATTTGTTTCGTAATTTCCTAAATAAATTTGCGTGAACCTTGTTGGGATAATATCAACATCTCCACCAAGCAAAATGTAAGTACTGCCAAAGTTTACATATACATCTTTAAGATAATTTCTTATTTTTTCGGCATTGTCGGAGCCACTGTAATTGCTGTAAATATCATCAATTGAAACAACGATAGTATAAACGCCCTTCTGTGTTTTCCAATCAGCCAAAGGTTGAAAACTGCTTTTTAAATCGTTGTTTGTAATAATAATATAATCGGGAATATACGACAAACCTGAAGGCGCCATTCCCTTTACATTTGATATTGCTGTACCATTATCTACAACTTGCTTTGCACCACCTGTTACAGAGCTCAAATCGTCAGGATTAGCAACTATGCTCTTTATATATCCCTTTGATAAATTGTTCGAGTATCTACTTTGCTTTACAGGTACCAGAACGTTTTCGGTATTGTTAGCGTAAACAATTGTAAAATTTATGTTTGTGTATAAACTTAATATTTTGCTCGAAGGTATATATGAAACAGGATAAAATTTTATAGTAACAACATGATAGCCCATAGGATGTCCATCGGTAATTATTTCGTACACCATTCCCGGATAAGTATTGCTGGAATTATAAATCTCGGGGTTAGGGTCATCAAAGTCAGATGATATAGG
>CAZELC010000200.1:0-5902 GCA_964512865.1 uncultured Bacteroidales bacterium | reverse complement strand
TATATAACCATCATTATGATCTTGGCTTTGTTGCTTTATCAATTTTTATCGACATAATAAATACATCTGTAACTATTTAAATATTAGCATCTGACAAAAAACCTCAATGTAATACTATTTGGATTTTATAATTCTTACAATGCTAATGGGCATATCAGATTACCAGATTTTACATTCCTGTATTTAACTGTCATTGTTTATAAAATTTACTTTTCATGAATGTTTTTTTTATTTTATGTATTATTTTTATCCTTAATAAAGTTGGCACTAACACTTATCTTAATTAAATGATAATTTAAATCGTATTTATGAAAGAGGTTTTTTATACACAGGTGGATTACATTTTCTTTATCAATGGTCTTGCTTTTATTCTTCTTGCGGTAATGTTGTACCCTATGGTAAGGATAAAAAATTCAATTCTTAACTGGCGATGGCTTATGCTATTTGGAATCGCTTATGGATTAAGCGAATGGGCTGGACTAGTTGCTCAATCTTTCACTGATAAAACGGAACTTATATTAATACAATTGGTACTCTCAATTGCTGGATTCTGCTTTCAATTAGAATTTGCAAGATCATCAACTAAATTACTCGGTATTAAAACACCCGGAAGATGGATATTTCTACCGTTACTGGCTGTAATAATTACTTTTTCTTTTTATGGAATTCCTGCAATTAATGCGGTTAGCTGTTATATTTTAGGACTTATCAGTGGATTGTGGACAGCCTGGGTATTATGGAAATATGCATTAAAATTAAAGTTGCTGATAGAAATACAACAGGAGATCTCGATGGAATTGAACAAAAAAAAGGAAGGTCAGAGATATTATAAACCTCTTTTTTTAGCATCAGTTGCTACAATTGTTTATTCAATATTGCTTTGTCTTTTTGTACCAAAAGCACCTATACCACCTGCATCAGTAATAAATTCCGATATTTTCTCAAATATTACAGGATTGCCAATTCATATTTTTCTCTGTCTATCTACAATACTTTGCGCTGTTGCCTTTTTAAGATATTCATATACATCAACACGGGATAAAAGAACCATGATGGGAAACAGACTTTTCTCAGCAGAATATCTTCTTTTATATCTGGTTGCTTGTGTTGCAATTGGCGGGTGGTTCGTCACGGAATATGTCGGCTATTCCACTGATAAAAATCAAAGGGAACAACTTATTGATCGTGCTAAAGAATCAGCTGCTGCTGTTGGATCATGTCATATTTTAAATCTTAAAGGTGAACAGGATGATTTAAAAAACCCCAACTATATTTCGTTGAAGGACCAGATGATAAGAATAAGGAATTCTTCACCTGACACAAGGTTTTTTTATTTATTAAAAAAAGTAGATGATAAAATAATATTTCTTGTTGATTCAGAACCTGACGGCTCGGAAGACAATTCGCCTCCGGGTGAAGTTTATAAAGAAGCCAGTGCTTTACTTAAAAACGTTTTTGTAAGCAAACAGCCTGCGACAGAAGGTCCGATTCCTGATAAATGGGGAGTATGGATTTCAAGCTTTGCTCCTGTTTATAATGAAGCTAATCAATTGGTTGCAGTAATCGGTCTTGATGTAAACGCTTCGTTATGGTACACCATGATATCCAGAAGCCGGTTATTTCCGATTTTTGTCAGTTTGCTTCTATGTGTGCTGATTTTGCTTTTTTATCTTTCTCAAAGGTATGGAAGAGAGTCTAATGAGATTATTTCGCGTTTTGCCGGCGAACAATCACTTCTGCTCGACACTATTGACACACATGTTTGTTATCTGAAAGATATGGAAACCTTTGGCACTGTGAATAACTCTATGGCGATGTTTTTAGGGCAGGATAAAAATGCACTGCAAAATAAATCTATTAGAGAAGTATATCTTGAGGAAGAAGCAGAAGTTTTTATTGAAAAGAACCGTCAGGTTTATGAAGAAAAAAGACAAATAGTTTCAGAAGAATGGTATACCAACTCAAATAATGAGAGCAGGTTGCTTTCGATGGTACGAACACCAAAAATTGACAGCAATAATGAAATTGAATATCTCGTATGTTCAGCTGAAGATATCACGGAAGTTAAAAGAAATGAAAAACGTTTGATAAAATTTGCTGAAGAAATTGAGCTTAAAAACAAACAACTTGATATAGCACTTGCTGAAGCAGAAGACGCCACCCGAGCAAAAAGCGAGTTTATGGCAAATATGAGTCACGAAATCAGAACTCCTATGAATGGTGTTATTGGTATGACCGGTCTTCTGCTTGATACTAATTTGACCTCTGAACAGAGAAAATATTGCGAAATTGTCAGAAACAGCGGTGAATCTTTACTATCACTAATTAATGATATTCTTGACTTCTCAAAAATTGAAGCCAGAAAACTGGAACTTGAAAATCTTGACTTTGACCTTAGACTAACACTTGAAGATACAGCCGAACTGCTGGCAATTAAAGCTCACGAGAAAAACCTGGAACTTGTCGTGTTTTTAGATGAAAAGGTGCCTTCATATCTTCAGGGTGATCCTGGAAGATTGAGACAAATCATGGTAAACCTGGCTGGTAATGCAGTAAAGTTCACTCAAAAAGGAGAAGTAACTTTAAAAGCTGAACTTGAATCAGAAACTGATAAAAATGTTATCGTAAGATTTACTATTTCCGATACCGGCATCGGTATACCCGAAAGCAGATTAAGCGCTTTATTTACACCTTTTGTTCAGGTCGACGGCTCCACAACCAGAAAATTTGGCGGTACAGGACTTGGACTTGCTATTTCGAAAGAACTTGTAGAGCTTATGGGAGGCAAAATATCAGTCAAAAGCATAGAAGGCCAAGGCTCTACTTTTACGTTTACAATCGTACTTAAAAAACAAACAGGCGAACTTAAAAAAGCTGAAAGCGAAGTTGATTTTAAAGGTCTTAAAGTACTGGTTGTTGATGATAATGAAACTAACCGACTATTGCTTGCAACATTTCTCAGGTCGTGGAAATGCAGATTTGAAGAAGCTGCAGATGGTAGCATAGGACTTCAGAAACTCAAAAATGCAAAACAGCTAAACCAACCATTCGATTTGGCGCTCATTGATATGAGTATGCCAGTTATGGATGGTATTGAACTGGGGAAAAAAATAAAAGACGACCCTGAGATTAGCAATACATTAATGATTATGGTTACTTCTCTGGGAAGGAAATCTGATAATGAAAGCTGGGAAGAAATTGGATTCAGTGGTTATCTGTCAAAACCGGTAAGGCAGAAGCAAATTAAAGATATTATCATGTCAGTTTTCAATAATGCACAAGTTGAAAAAAAACAAACTAAAATGGAAGAAAAAGCAACATATTCGCAATCGTCATTCGATAAAAGCAAGGTGAAAATACTTATTGCTGAAGACAACCCTACAAATCAAATAGTTGCAACAACAATTCTTAAAAAATTAGGATATAAATCTGATGCCGTTTCCAATGGCCTTGAAGCGGTTAACCTATTGCAGAAAGTGCCTTACGACCTCGTACTTATGGATTGTCAGATGCCTGAAATGGATGGTTATGAAGCTACCAGACGTATCAGAGACCCAAAATCCGGAGTTTTGAATAATGATATTCCTGTTATCGCTATGACAGCTTATGCAATGAAAGGCGACCGCGAGAAATGCCTTGAGGCAGGGATGAATGAATATATATCCAAACCTGTACAGGTTGAAAAACTTGCAGCTCTTTTAGAGGAATGGATTGGAAAATCAATTCATGAGGACAATATTGCATTGGAAGATAATAAAGCTGAAAAAAATGAGCCGGTCGCCAATCAAGAAGATAACGATATCTTCAATAAAAACTTTCTTTTAGAATTATTAATGGGCGATGAAGAATCATTTAAACTTATCCTTAAAGGTTTTATCGACGATCTGCCTAACCAGATTAATGAACTTAAAGAAAAAATTGATGCCGGCTCAGCACCTGATATCAAAAGCATTGCACACTCCATTAAAGGATCTTCAGCTAATACAGGATGTGTTAAACTTAGTCAGGTTGCCTTTATGATTGAACAGGCAGGAGCTTCAGCTGATATCGAAACTGCACGGAAAATGTTTGAATATATTGTTGAACAAAAAGACATTCTTTTGGATTATCTCATAAAAGAAAATCTTATCTGAAATAAAATCTTAAGAAAACAAAAGGATTTGAAACTGAACACAGTATCGACAAAAGTTCATTATTTAAAAATGGTGATAAAACCGACATTT
Source organism: uncultured Bacteroidales bacterium (assembly GCA_964512865.1). Classification (GTDB taxonomy): domain Bacteria; phylum Bacteroidota; class Bacteroidia; order Bacteroidales; family CAIWKO01; genus CAZELC01. Next base: position 1,679 of record CAZELC010000200.1, on the reverse strand, counting down.
GATGAAGTCATTTTAGATAATATCAAAATTTTTCCACTCGAAAAACCTGTAAATGTTTATGACTATTTAAGACTTTATAATGGTGTCGGAAGAAAATGGAACTGGATAGATAGAGTAATCCTCAATGAAGAAGAATTGAAAAAAATTGTAAATTCTGAAAACAACTGTATATTTACATTCCATATTAATAATTCGGAAGCAGGATTTGCAGAATTTGTCAATTACAAACAATATATTGAAATACAATATTTCGGACTTTACAATGAATTTACCGGTAAAGGCTATGGGAAAAAACTATTCAAATGGTGCATAAATAAAGCATGGTCATGGAATCCGCAATGGATACAACTTAACACCTGCGATCTTGACCATGATGCAGCGTTGGGATTATATAAAAAATCAGGATTCAAAGAATATAAAACAGAAATTACAGAAAGGAAGATTTTTATATAAAAAATTCATAAAAATATTTTGAGATTAAATAATAATATTTAATTTTGCATTTCGGTACACGATCTCTTAATTATAAATTAATAAAAACATAATACAATGAAAAGATTTGCAACAGCCAATTGGCAAGGAACAGGAATGGAAGGAAAAGGAGTTGTTTCTACACAATCAGGTGTTTTGAACAAAAACCAGTACTCATTCAGTTCACGTTTTGAAGAAGGAATAGGAACCAATCCGGAAGAATTGATAGCAGCAGCTCATGCAGGTTGCTTCTCAATGAAACTCAGTTTTAATTTATCAGGCGCAGGATTTACTCCGGAAAACATCGACACTAAAGCAACGCTAAATTTTGAAAATGGAGTTATCACCCAGATTCATCTTGCTGTTAAAGCAAAAGTTGCCGGTATAACTGCTGAAAAATTTAAAGAACTGGCAGATGATGCAAAAGCAAACTGCCCTATCTCACAGCTTTTGAAATGTGAGATTACTTTGGAAGCAACACTTGATTAATACTCTTGAATGATTAAATAAAAAAGTCTTACAAACTTACTGTAAGACTTTTTTTTCTTTAATCTACATCTACCAAAACTAGTAAAGTTAAATTAAAGTTCTTATTTAAATGCCGTAAGAATATGCAAATGAACTACAAGTATCCCATTTGCAACCTAAAAATCAAATTCTCATACAAGCTATTCTAAATTATAAAAATAATTCATATTGTCAATAAAACTGAAGTTAACATTTTGACAGAAATATGAGTGATCCCTTTATAAAACTAAGAATACTTCCTTTTACAAAAAAATTATCCATAAGCCAATTTTAATATAACAATCGTAGATCAAAAAATGTTTTTACATTTATCATAAATAAGATTTATCACTACAAAAACAATAAAATCAATTTTGTAGAAAGTTCAAACTATTCCCATCCAAATTTCATTTTCTCACAATTATATCTTAATGTAATTAAATTCATATATAACACTTCGTGTTATTTTATAAAACCAAATTAAAATAATTATCAGAGCAACCTTTTATTAAATATTTTAGTCTAATAAAAACCTAATAATTTATAAAATACCTTAAATCATGAAAAGAACTTTTTTTGTTTTAGCATTTTTATCGCTGATTTCCATTATGAAGGTTAAAGGTCAGCCAACAAATGTCGATATGGTAGATTCCATCAACGCTTCATTTTCATGTTCACAGAATTTATCATTGTTTGTCAGA
>CAZELC010000199.1:0-5918 GCA_964512865.1 uncultured Bacteroidales bacterium | reverse complement strand
TATGTGTTTGGCATAATTTCGTTATGTTTTTAACAGGACGCACCTACGGCGCTTAAACCCCTATTTTAAATTTACTGTAGCTATTAACAGGTCAGACTTAACGGTCTTTATTTTAACTCCTAATTCATAACTCGTAACTCGTAACTAATAACTAATAACTAATAACTCATAACTCATAACTCTTTAACAGTTCAGCCCTTCGGTTTTTGTTCAATCGTAATTTATATTGATAACAATTTTCTAACGGCTATGGGTATGGTTTTATTGGCATTTGCCGGGGTTATGTATTAAATTGTGGTTTGGTATCAATTAAATTTTGTACTTTTATATAGCTGAAAAATATTATCCGATTAAGGAATTATCCCTGCATAAAATGGTTGAACGCAACTTAAAAAATAACCCTTATGAAACTGCAATACTCTGTATTTCAATGTGTTAGCCAACGGTTGGACATGACCGGCCGGCAAATGGGCAGGGAACTTTACCTAAACCAAAGCCTGAAAATACATGCTATTAGCCAACTCAGGAATTTATTCAAATCAACCGCATTAAGCGTTGGAATGGCGCTGGTGTCCATATTACCTTCTTACGGACAACATAATGTTCACATAAAAACAAATACGTTGGACCAAAGTGCAAGCGGTGCTCCAATTGCAGGAGTTGTAATTTCCAAAGATAAAGGAGATGTAGTAACAATAACAGATGCAAATGGAGAAGCAACATTAACAAATGTAGATGGAACAATGAGCATTAAAGCATTACATCAAGACTATAAACAATTCGAACAAACATTTAACATAACTTCCGATACAACATTATATTTTGCAATGCCAAAAAACATTAGAATTGGCCCATGGGGAACTGATACGTTAAATGTAGAATGGTACAAGAATACGTTCCAAATGGCAACCTATAAAGATCCCCCTCGTTGGAAACAAGTCAATCCAATAACCAATAGATTAGCTCCAGGACAATACTTGCCAGAAGATAGTCTACTTGTTGTAGACGCCATAAACATACTAGAAGCGGGAACAGGATACGATTTAATAACACTCGTTCCAAGTTCAGTAACAAAAGATACAACATACACAATAGAATTAAATTCATATACAAATTTTAGTTATATTGGTTATGACATAAACTATATTACCTTTGCAGGAAATTCAAAGATAACAACAACCGATAAAACAAAATATGTTATTCACGAAATTAACAATCAATTTGGTATGAGACCTTATCCAGGAAATAATGTTCCAGGGCCGGGTTCTGTTATGGACCCTACTTCTCAAACAATGACTGATCCTATGAAATGGGACTTTGACCATATAGCATTAACAATGGATGAAAGTCATAGAAAGAAGAACGGAAAACAAAATTTATTTCTTTCAAATATGACTGAATATGTTGCATTAAGCAATGTTGAAATTATGTCTATAATCAGTCCTTTGAATAATGCTGTAGATGTTGATACATTATTGAATATAGTTGGAATTAAAGATTCAAATGCAGTATGGTATGATTACAAGATAACAAGCGATATCGAGGGAAATAATGTATTTTTAACGCAGAATGGCGTTGATAGACCAAGATTAATCGTAGATTTAGAGCCAGAAAAAACATATTTTTTATTCGAGAGAGCAAGAAATAATACAAGTACAGGAATATGGTCAACACCAATTCAAGTTACTACAAAAGCAAAACCAATTCTTCCTAGTCAAGCAATAATTAATGCACCATTAACTGATGCAATCAAAGTAGAAACACCAGTAGCATATTCTATTAATTCAGATAATGCGACTTCATTTAGAATAATTGCAGCTAAAAATTCCGACCTATCACAAATATTGAAAGACACGATTGTTATGACGAATAATCCAAACATCCCTCTACCTCACGGAATAGAAGTATACACTCAAGTTTTCGGAATAAACGAAAATGGAACAAGCATTGGATCAAACATAATACATTATACAACAATAAAAGATAATCCAACAAATTCAGAAGTATTAACTCCAATAAATAATGCAACAAAAGTAGAACAACCAGTAACATTCACAAACAGCACATCAATAAACGCAGAACAATACAAATGGAAAATCAAAAAACAAAATAATCAAGAAATAATACTAGACACAATAATAAACAACACAAACGGATTCACATACAACAAACTAACACCAGCAGAAACATACGAAGTAACAGTACAACCAATAAACAGTGATGTAAATGGAAACGAATCAAACACAAACACATTCACAATAATAAAAGATAAGCCAGGTGTTGGAATAATAACCTACCCAACAAACAACCAAAAAAGAGTTACCCAACCAATAAACTACCTGAGCGAAACAATACCAAACGCTGAAACATGTGAGTGGATTATAAAAGACACGAACAACATTACCATACTCGATACATTAACAGGCTTGAACGGATTTACCTACGATAAATTAATGGGCGGAAAAACCTACAAAATAAGTTTTAGAGGAATAAATTCCGACCAGGCAGGAAACTTTTCACCGGAAATAAGCTATACCATAATAAAAGATAAACCCGGAGCAGAACTGGTATTAACCCCAACTAACAACCAAACAAAAGTAGCGCAACCATTTACCTATACAAACACTTGCGGAGCAAACAGCGAAACACACAGGTGGCAAATAAGAGAACAAGACAACACCATAAAACTCGATACCATAGTAGAATCTTTACAATTTATATACGATAAATTAGAAGCAGAAAAAACCTATAAAACAAGAGTAAAAGGTATAAACACCGATCAGGATGGAGAATGGTCAGATGATAACCTATTCACAATAATAAAACAAACAGCAGGAAATACACAAATAACAAACCCGACAAACAACCAAACAAAAGTAACGCAACCAATAAATTTCGAATGCAGTTTAGCCACAAATACTGAGCAATACCAATACCTTATATCCGACCAAAACAACAACACAATACTCGATACCACACTGAATACAAACATGTTCACATTTGGTAAACTTGACCCGGGAAAAACATACAACATAAAAGCAAGAGCAAAAAACAGCGACACAAACGGAAATTGGTCGGACCTAATAACATTCACCATAATAAAAAACAAACCGGCCACAAGCAACATAACCTACCCAAATAACAACCAAATAAAAGTTGAACAACCTGTAAACTATACCAGTGAAAGCGCAACAAATGCTGAACAATACCAATACAAAATTACCGACACAAACAACAACACAATACTTGATACCACGCTGAACACAAACACGTTCACATTTGGCAAACTTGAACCGGGAAAAACATACAACATAAAAGCAAGGGCAAAAAACAGCGATTGGGAAGGAGAATGGGCAGAAGAAAACACATTCACCATAATCAAGGGCACACCCAATGCAATCATAATTGATAGTCCAACAAACAATGCCACAGAAGTAAATAATCCGGTAAATGTTACCAGCACAACAGGCGGGCAATATGCCGAAGGATACAAGTACGAAATAAAAACATTAGACGATGTTGCGGTATTTGACACAGCAACACTTACAAACGGATTTAGTAAAAATTTACCCGGAAACAGGACATTCAAAGTAAGAGGGCAAGCATACAACACCGATGTAGAGGGGACAAAATCGCCATGGACAACATTTACAACATACAACAATGCACCGGGAAATTGGAGCATTACCGAACCGGTAAATAATACTGTAATTGCATATATGGAAGAAAAATTTTCCATAACAGGCACCCAATCCATTGATATTGATAACGATAATGTAAGTAAAAATTACCGCATTGTTGGGCCAAACCTCGACACGCTGATACAGGCAAACAATGTTGAAACCATATACTTAGACTCAGCCGTACTACAACCGGACGCAGCATACACCCTGACAGGGGAAGCCACAGATGGAAGCAAAGCCACCCAGGCCGAAAACACAGTAATATTCAGAACACCTAAAGTAACAGGAATAAATGATGGATTCGTGTCAATCCTGAAGTTATATCCAAACCCGGTACATAATAGCATAACCGTTGAAATGGGTGAAGGTAAGGCCACTTACTTCCGGTTAGATTTTTACTCCCTAAGCGGAGAATTATTAAAAACGTGCGAAACGGTAAACCGCGGCATTGTTGATATTTCAGGGTTGCATTCCGGGGCCTATCTGTTAAAAATATCAAGCCATAGGCCATCCGTTGCCGTTACCCGGCTTATAATAAAACAATAGAATGCTGGTATATCCATTCATTTTTAAACTAATCAAATACGCCTGGGTAAATCACGACAGGTTGGTTGATCTTAAAATTAAACAAGTTTTTGCTTGATTAATTGGTTTAAAAAAATAGAAGGATGAAACCCTTTTCTTAGTGCCTTGAATCAGGTATTAATAGTTATATTTGTAGGGATATCATTCCAAAACTACTTATATCATAGTATATAAAAATATAAGAGATTTTCAGTAGCTCGCTCTTTTTTTTGATGGTTTCTGCTTTTTTGTGCTTTGATAATTAAACAATATGAAACTCATTCATGTTTATATACTGTATCAGTTACATAGTATTTTAAGTAAACATGTCAAAAATAAACAAATACATAAAAAATGAAAATTGAAGCTCATAATATAAACGATATTGCAATTGCCGAATTGATTTCAAACAAAACCATCATTCACAAAGTGGAAGATGGATTAGAATTATTAGGAAACCTATACTACCAAGGTTTTGACAGAATTATAATTAATGAAAAGAACATTAGTCCCGACTTTTTTGATCTGAAAAGTGGAATTGCAGGTGAAATACTTCAAAAATTTTCAAATTACCGTGTCCGATTAGCTATTGTAGGTGACTTCTCAAAATATGCAAACAAAAGTTTAAAGGACTTTATTTTTGAAAGTAACAAGCATCGACATATCAATTTTGTTGCAACAACAACAGATGCAATACAAATTCTTTCAACCTATTAGAAACAATTATAATGGAAATATATACTGATAATAATTTAAATGTTCAAGGTTCAATCCCCTTTACTCAAACATATTTTCACGGAACAAAAGCAGATTTGAAAGTGGGTGGTTTGTTACAGGTTGGTTTCAAATCGAACTATGAACAAAGAAAAAATGCAAAATATATTTTTTTAACAGCAACATTAGATGCAGCTATTTGGGGTGCTGAACTCTCAACCGGTGAAGGGCGAGAAAGAATATATTTAGTAGAACCAACAGGTGAAATTGAAGATGACCCTGATTTGACGGATAAAAAATTTCCAGGTAATCCAACAAAATCATATCGTTCCTTACATCCGTTAAGAATTGTAGGTGAAGTTACCATTTGGCAGGGACACCCCATTGAGCAAATTAAAACAATGAAAGAGCATCTTGAAAATCTTAAAGAGCAGGGTATCAATTCACTAAATGTTTGATTTTTAATACAGTTCTTAGTGAACATGCCATGATAAACCAATTAAAAGTAACCTATAGACAAATATCAACGACCCAATCATTTAACAATATAAGTTAATTGCAAATACACGCAAAGCTCACGAAGATATATTCAGTAATTGAGTTAACTCAGATAGCTATCGGAGGCTGTAAGCAATATAATAAGTTATATATCACTATCCGTTGGGGGTCATTTTAAAAAAGAAAAAACAAAATTTTTCATAGGGTTGTCATTAGTTAGATATATCTTTGTTTTTTAAGCAAACTTAAGGTAATACTATATGAAACTTGAATGGAAAAAGGACGAAAAACAATTCTATTTGCCGAAAAGTAAACCTGAATTGATACGAATTCCGAAATTTAATTTTTTTACAATTGAAGGAAATGGAAATCCAAATGATTAATCATTTGCTGAATATATTAGTGTTTTGTATTCTTTGTCTTATGCAATTAAAATGAGCCCTAAAAAAGGGATAACCC
>CAZELC010000198.1:0-5928 GCA_964512865.1 uncultured Bacteroidales bacterium | reverse complement strand
GGGCAGGAATTGATAGAAAGGACTAATCCTGATTTGGTTTTCCTTGACATACTAATGCCAGACGGAACTGGTTTCGATTTGCTCGAAAATCTTATCAATACCGATTTTCAGGTTATTTTCACAACTGCTAATGATCAGTTTGCTTTAAAAGCATTTGAGTTTTCTGCTGTGGATTATCTGGTAAAACCGATTTCTGTTGAAGACCTTAAGAAATCGATAAACAAATTTAAAAAGGTTAAAAGCATTGATAATATTAGCGATAAGCTTCAGGTGTTAAGAGATAATTTTTCAACACCAAATAAAAAGCTTATTCTTCCTACAATGTCGGGAATGAAGATAGTAAATGTTGACGATATTATTCGTTTTGAGGCTAGTGATTCTTATTCTTATGTATTTCTTAAAAATGAGAAAAATCCTTTCCTTGTATCAAAAGGTCTTAAGACCTTTGAGGAACTTCTTACAACCAGTTGCTTTGCCAGAGTGCATAATAAGCATCTTATTAATCTGAAATATGTCATTGAGTATATGCGTGGCAAAGGTGGTTCTGTTAGGATGATTGATAATAAAGAAGTTGAAGTTGCCAGCCGAAAGAAAAACGAGTTTCTCAGCTCTCTAAGTAAAGTTGCTCTTAATCTGAAAACTGTTGAATAATAAAATGACTAATAACGAGATTTTTGTTAATAATGCCTGGGATGACAGGCACTTCCTGAAAGATCATAATTTTAAAAAGGCCATAAACGAAACAATTGATCTGCTTGATAAAGGTCTGATCAGGGTTTGTTCCTTTGAAAATAATGAGTGGATAGTTAATGAATGGGTTAAGAAGGCTGTAATACTTTACTTCCAGATTCAGAAAATGGAAGTAATTGAGGTCGGACCTTTTGAGTTTCACGATAAAATTAAATTAAAATCAAATTTTAGAGAACTTGGTGTAAGGGTTGTCCCTCACGGTATTGCCAGATATGGTTCTTTTCTCGCAAATGGAGTTATCATGATGCCTTCTTATGTTAATATTGGAGCATTCGTGGATAGCGGTACAATGGTAGATACCTGGGCAACGGTTGGTTCCTGTGCTCAGATAGGAAAGAATGTTCATCTTAGCGGAGGTGTTGGTATTGGAGGCGTTTTAGAACCGGTTCAGGCTGCACCCGTAATTATTGAGGATAACTGCTTTATCGGTTCACGCAGTATTGTTGTTGAGGGTGTTAGAGTTTGTAAAGGAGCAGTTCTTGGAGCAAATACCGTAATAACAAAATCTACAAAAATAATTGATGTCAGCGGTAATAAGCCGGCAGAACATCATGGAGTTATTCCAGAAAATTCTGTTGTTATTCCGGGTTCATATCAAAAAGAGTTTCCGGCAGGAAAATATAATGTTTCGTGTGCATTGATAATAGGAAAAAGAAAAGAATCAACAGATATGAAGACATCCCTGAATGAAGTACTCAGAGATTTTGATGTGGCCGTGTGAATTTATCTTAAACTGTTGAAATACTGAAAAGTGAGGAAGATGAGCATTTCTGAGAATATATTTTCGTTAAAAAAATTAATTCCTTCTGATATTAGACTTGTTGCTGTTTCAAAAACCAGAACAGTTGACGAAATACTTGAGGTTTATAATACAGGCCACAGAATTTTTGGTGAAAATAAAGCACTTGAACTTGTTGAAAAACAAGATTTACTGCCAAAAGATATTGAATGGCATTTCATCGGTCATCTGCAGACAAATAAAGTTAAGTATATTGCTCCATACATAAAACTTATTCATAGTGTCGACAGCCTGAAATTGCTTAATGAGATTAATAAAGAAGCGCAAAAAAACAATCGTACAATTGATTGCCTGCTTGAATTTCATATTGCTTCGGAAGAAACAAAATTTGGTCTTGATATTCCCGAGGCCAAAGCTATTCTTGATTCTGAAGAATATATGTCAATGCAAAACATCAATATTACAGGTGTGATGGGAATGGCTTCTTTTACTGATGATATGAAAGTTATCAGAGCGGAATTTAAAAACTTAGTGGATTATTTTAATATTATTAATAGTAACTATTTTTCAGAGAAAGATAGTTTTAAAGAAATTTCAATGGGTATGACAAATGATTATCATATTGCAATTGAGGAGGGAAGCACTTTGGTAAGAATTGGAACTGCTATTTTTGAGAGGTGAAATGTATTCAATCGATAATATGTCCATTTTGAAACGGGATAATTTTATACATGAACTTCTGATCGATAGTTTTAATTGAGGTAAATGAAGAAAATCAGAAATATTATACTTATAATAATTATTCTTGCCGGTTATAATAGCACAAAGGCACAGATTGGGCTTAGTTATTTCTTTCCTGAGAATGGTTATCTTACAGTTCCAATTGCGCCGTTAAGTTATAGTCAGGCAATTACTTTTGGAGATTTCAGATGGGTAAAGCTGATTCCTTCAGCTTCATTTTACACAATAGGAGGAATGTCAGTAAGAGGAATACCAAACGGATATGATTTTAGTAAACCGCTTTTAGGACCGATGTATTCAATTTCGGCGAGTATAATGCCGGCAATTTCAATCCCTATTGGGCCGGTTGATATTGACCTTTGCGGAGGATATTTTGGGTCATATAATATTGCACCAAAGTTGATTACAGGCAATATTGACAGAATGATGGCTCAAAGCGAGGGATGGGATGTATGCACTTCAAATTTTACTTTTGATAATAATATCTCTCATGGTTTTGTTTATGGAGTCATTTTTACAATCTGGTTTAATGATAATTTTGCAATAGCACCCGGTGTTGTATATTACGATGGTTCTTCGCCGGTAAATATTCGTGGAGATTATAGTGGAGGAAATATCGGCGGAATTAACCAGACAAAATCGGTTGAGTTCTCAGATTCAAGATTGAATTACAAAGGTTTCGAAATACAAATTGGCATTCAGTTCTGACCTTTTATGAGGAGTAAGACAATACTATTGCTTTTTATAATGCTTTCACTGTCTTTCAGTTCATGTGATTATTATGCTAAATGTTTCTTCTGGCGTGCTGCACATGTTAATGATTATGAAAAGTTTCCAAGTCGTCCTGTGAATAAAGGTGATACTGTTTCTGCTTTCTTTTCAAGGAAAACTAACGCTGATATCAATATCCCAAATGTAATAAAGAAAGATTTTACCAGAAATTTCGAGGATTTTTTACTTAAAACTCAAACTACCAGTCTGTTGATAGTTAAAGATGACAGCATAATTTATGAGAATTATTTTTTCAATCATGGGAGGGAATCCTTGAATCCTTCATTTTCTATTGCAAAATCGCTGACTTCTGCTTTAATAGGAATTGCAATAAGCGAAGGATATATTAAAAGTGTGAACGACCCGATAACTCTTTACCTTCCTGAAATTGAGTCGCCAAGTACAGATAAGATCACTATTGAGCATTTGCTTAACCAGAGAGGTGGTATTGACTATAATAATATTATTTTCAACCCTTTTGGAACAGAAGCTAAACTTTATTATGGTACTTACCTTAAGAAACATATAAGACATTATTTAATAAAACATCCACCGGGGAAAAAATTTGAATATACCAGCTTTTCTGCTGAGTTATTAGGCATTATCCTCGAAAGAGCTGTAAAAATGTCAATATCACAATATCTGCAGATAAAGATATGGCAGCCTTTAGGAATGGAGAGTAATGCTTACTGGAGTCTTGACAGTAAAGAGCATAAAACTGAAAAAGCTTTTTGCTGTTTGAATGCTGTTACAAGAGATTTTGCCCGGTTTGGCAGATTATATCTACACAAGGGTAAATGGAACGGGAAACAAGTAGTTCCGGAAGAATGGGTTGAGAAAAGCAGCCATCCTACATTTCCAGGTCAGAATAATTACTCTTATTTTTGGTGGCTTGGAAAAGGTGGAGTATATTATGCTCGTGGTTATCTGGGACAATATATTTTCATTAATCCTGAAAAGAATATTGTAATGGTACGACTTGGAAAAAGAGTTACAAGTTATGGTTTATGGCTTGAGGTATTTGATTATATCTGTAAAACTATTTGAAATGAACTCCTATCCATACACATTTTGGTGCGGCTGAAGTGTAGGTTACACGATGTTTAGTATGTGCAGGAATAAAAATATAATCACCAGCAAAAAGCTCAATTTGTTCATTATTTTCGAATTCTATCTTTGCTTCTCCCGAAATTAGGATAACCCATTCGTTATTCGACTGATCGTACCATAAATCCGAAGGAATAAGACTTTTATGAGAAATGATTCTCTCAATCATAAGTTTATCATTCGAAAAAAGATTGTCAAATGTTTCAGAAATATCTCCGGAAGGAGTTTTGAAATTGAAAATATTGGATTTGTCCATTATAAAAAATTAAAACAGGTCTTCAATATCACCTTTTCCCTGACGTACTAATTCAGGTTCATCAGTTGTACAATCAATAACGGTTGAAGCCTCATTACCGCCATAACCACCATCAACAACAATGTCAACAAGTTTTTCATATTTCTCATGTATTAATTCAGGGTCGGTAGTATATTCAATAATTGTATCTTCGTCACGAATAGAAGTTGAAACAATTGGGCAGCCTAACAATCTTACAATTTCCCTTGGAATATTATTATCGGGAACCCTTATTCCGACAGTTTTTTTCTTGCTGTGAAATAATCGAGGTACATTATTATTTGCATTAATGATAAATGTGTAAGGTCCGGGAAGAGACCGTTTCATTAATTTATAAATATTATTAGGGATAGGTTTTGAGTATTGCGATAAATTGCTCAGGTCATTGCAAATAAAAGAGAAATTGGCTTTTTCGAGCTTGATGCCTTTAATCCGGGCAATTCGGTCAAGAGCTTTTTGGCTGTTGATAGAGCAACCCATACCATAAACCGTATCAGTAGGATAGATAATCACGCCATCATTTTCAAGGCATTCAATAACCATTCGTAAATTTCGTTCTCCCGGATTATCGGGATGAATCATCAGCAACATAATATTATATTTGTATTTTGAATAAAGTTAAATGTCTGAATATCATTCAATTCATTCAATATAACTAATCTTATCGAGTTAAGCAGAACTTGCTTTAAATAATTATTATAAAAAATGGGTAAGCACCTTATATCGCACCGCTACAACCGCTTACCCTTGCTTTCTTCCGAACCTGGGGGAGTTCACAGGAGCTGGTCGTATAAGACTTACCCGCTGCAAAGATAAATAATATCTTGAACTTTCTGAACAAAATTATAATAAAAATTTCGTGTACAAAACTGTTATTAATGAAATTTTATGTAGGTTTGCTTATTCATTTAAAAATCATATCATCATGGAAGAAAATTTAAATTCAGAACCGATTCAGCCAATGACTGAAGAAGAAGTTAAAGTAAAAGTTGAAAAAAGTGTGAAAGTATTTTTTAAGCACGCTTTTAAATTTGGAGGAATTTTCTCACTGATATTTATTGGTCTTACACTCATTTATTATATAGCCAATATTAACTTCTTTAGCAATTTTGCTTATATGATTATCTCGTTTCTGGTAAACACAACTATTATTGTTATTGCCTTTGTTATGGGAATCAATAAATACAGAGATGGAATTCTGGGAGGAAATATTAATTTCGGGAGATGTTTTTTTATGGGATTAACAATAGGCTTTTTTACATTCATTCTTTCAGGAATCTTCTCTTTGATATTTAATAATCTTTTTGATCCTGGATATATTACAAAACAAATGACCGAAATGTTGCAGGGTTTAGCAGAAAAGGGTGTTCCGGATGAACAAATTGCTTTAATTCAGGAAAAGATGGAGGCAAATTTAAAAATCGGACCTCAGATTTTAGGCATCTTATCTAATTCATTAATATTTTCATCAGTAGTCTCTTTGATAGTTTCAGCTTTCATCAGAAAAAAAGATAAGTCATTTATT